>CBDTVC010000081.1:0-8497 GCA_965363925.1 uncultured bacterium
TGGATCTACTCGCGGT
Organism: uncultured bacterium; assembly: GCA_965363925.1. Taxonomy (GTDB): domain Bacteria; phylum Bacteroidota; class Rhodothermia; order Rhodothermales; family JABDKH01; genus JAGQWL01. Next base: position 17 of record CBDTVC010000081.1, read on the forward strand.
TCTAGACGCGCGTAAGTTACCTTGACGTCCCATGTCCAACCCCAACGACCTACCTTCGCGTAAACGTGTCAGAAAGTGATATTTCGGATGATGTTGATCAACTCATCCACGTCCTGCCGGATATCCTGGCGAACAAGATCGCCGCTGGGGAGGTCGTTGAGCGTCCGGCGTCAGCCGTAAAGGAGCTGGTTGAGAATTCGATTGATGCTGGTGCGTCCCGGATTGAAATTCGATTAATGGCCTCCGGAAACGACCTGGTCGAAGTGATCGATGATGGTTGTGGTATGAGTGCGACCGATGCGGACTTGGCGTTCATCAGGCACGCGACCAGTAAGATCAAGTCGATTGAAGATCTAGAGCGCGTACGTACACTCGGCTTCCGCGGAGAAGCAGTTGCGTCAATTGCTGCTGTTTCGCGAGCAAGTATTCGCACCAAGCGAAAATCTGATCAGTCCGGAATAGAGGTCAAGGTTGTGGGAGGGGAGTATGTTGCCCGAAATCCGATCGCCGCGGTAGACGGTACAACCGTCTCCGTGAGAGATCTGTTTTTCAACGTGCCTGCACGCCGGAAATTCCTGAAAGCGCCCACCACTGAGTTTCGCCGAATCGTGGAAGTCGTAGAGGCTCTCTCGCTTTCACATCCCGATATCTCGTTTGCACTCAGCAACGATGGAAAAGGGTTGATCGACGTGGCTGGTGCGGTAATCACAGAGAATTCAGATCCGCTGCTCGAACGCATTATTGAACTGTTCGGTTTTCAATCGGGCGAAGACCTGTTTCGCGTATCAGAAGAAACCAGTTACCTCTCCGTAAGCGGATACGTAGGCAAGGCTTCGATCAGTCGCAAAAGCCGGGGGCGCCAGTACCTGTTCGTCAACGGACGCTCAGTCAAGAGCCGCTATCTGGATCACGCGGTGAGAAACGCCTACCATGGACTTCTGCAGGAAGGTCAACATCCATTCTTTGTTCTCTTCCTGGACCTTGACCCCAGCCACGTGGATGTTAACGTGCACCCGACAAAAGCCGAAGTTAAGTTTGATGACGAGCGGGGAGTGTACAGTCTGATTAGAACGATTGTCGCGAAAAGATTGTCGGAGGCTGATCTCGCACCTATTGTTGATGAATCACACGACATTCGAACCGCAAACTGGCGCTTCACAGGGTCAGATGAATTGGATAGGAATCCAGCACCCGCGGTCGGGTATGGTCATCCGCAGTCAAGAAGCGGTCAGCGGCCAGGGGATCTTTCAGAGCTCTTGTATGGTGAGCCAGCTACGGGAATTGATGTTGAGTCGGATGCCGAATCCGGGCTGTTTCTCGACAGGGAGAAAGAACGACCGGTTGATATTTGGCAGATTGATGAACGATACCTGGTTGTGCAGCTTCGTCAGGGCATCTTGTTAATAGAGCAAAACGCAGCACACGAACGGGTGTTGTACGAACGCGCAATCGAAAGTCTAAAGGGTGTCGGTGGATTCTCGCAGCAGCTCCTGTTTCCGAAGACCCTGGAATTCTCGGCGTCAGACTTTGCGCTTGTTGAAAATCTGGTTCCTGATCTGCGCACACTGGGTTTTGATATCGATCTCTTTGGAGGGCGATCTGTGTTGCTGCGCGGGGTACCGACTGGTGTGAAGGATGGTGCGGCTGAATCACTTTTGTATGAGGTCGTCGGGCAGTTCCGCGAGCTACATTCCGGCTCATCCGATTCGCAACAAGTACGGCGCGAAAATCTTGCACGGAGTATCGCCCGGAAGAGTGCCGTCAAAGCGGGCGAGAGTCTTTCACAAATGGAAATGCGCGGCCTTGTGGATCAGCTGCTGGTTTGTGAGAATCCGTGGAAATGTCCATCCGGAAAAACTGCAATTGTTAGAATCGGAATCGGCGAATTCTTGAAGCTCCTGGACCGATGAGTTCGAAGTCTGACAGTGGCGATGCCCGTGATCCGCTTCGCGTGAAGGTTGAATCTCTCTTTGCCAAGCATGAGATCTTGCCTGGGGCTTCTCCCTGGATCGTGGGGGTTAGTGGTGGAGTCGATTCTACGGTCTTGCTTCATGTCCTCGAAGCAATGTCGATTCCCGTTTATGCGTGTCACGTCAACTACCAACTTCGCGGTGAACAATCAGATGGAGACGAACACTATGTCCGTTCCTATTGTAAATCGCTACTGATTCCGGTGGACGTCTACGAGGCTGGCGACGAACTGTCGCGGTTGGCAACCGGCACCTCGGTACAGGACCGCGCCCGCGAGATTCGATACGACCAATTTGCCCAAAAGGCAGTCACACTGCGAAGTGAATACGTAGCCGTTGCCCACAACAGGGACGATCAGGCGGAAACCGCCCTCATGCATCTCGCCCGGGGAACAGGTCTGACTGGCGCGGCCGGAATGGCATTCCTGAGGTCACTAAAACGTGACTTGCCCACTCAGCTTATTCGCCCGCTATTGTATTGCAGTCGGGCCGAGATCGAGGACTACGCGCATAAGCACGAGCTGAGTTGGAGGGAAGATGTTTCAAACAGCAGCGGTGTTTATAGACGTTCCCGAGTCCGAAATGAACTACGACCGGTCTTCGAGAAAGTGCTGGGACCGTCGGCGTGGGATGGGTTGGCGTCGTCGACGGAACTGTTGCAAGAAATCGTTGCGGATGCTAACCTCGATCTTGCTCCGATCTTACTCAACGGAACTGCGGAGCGCAAAGCCTTTTCGATTTCGGTACTGAAACGTCTCGAGGATATCACCCGGAAACGTGTTATCCGAGAGTGCATTCGCGTGTGGACACCTGAACTGCACCCGTCGAGGGCCGTTGTAGAAGAAATTAGCGCGTTGATCGACCAGCAGGTCGGAAGTCAAAAACAGCACGGCAGAACCAGGATTATCCGGGAGCGTGACGTGCTGCGTTTTCTTGATGATCCGGTTTTAACTCCTGTTTTTGATCAGTTCTTGTCGATTGGCAAGTCAATACGGACACCCGTCGGCTTTATCCGACTCGATGAACTACTAGCCGCACCTGAATCGTTGCAAACCAATACTGCGGCAATTGCATTTCTCGATCTTGACCGGGTAGGAACATTGCGCGTTCGCACATGGCAAGCGGGTGATCACCTGTCCCCATTTGCCGGTACGGGCACGCAGAATGTCAGTGACCTCCTGACACACGCAAAGGTGCCCACTAGTGACAGGGAGCGGCACGTGGTTGTCGTTGACGAACACGAAGCGGTCTTATGGCTTCCTGGAGTCCGGGCTGCTGAGTCGTGCCGCGTGTCCTCGGCGACTAAACGAGTCGGAATATTGTCGTTGATCCAGTAGTGGACGCATCGGTCTTTTTATTCTTCGTCGCTAATGGCGTAAGTTTCGCTTGTAAATGCATGGGAATCAGCAAGCATTACGTCGCTTCTATTGGTACAGATGCCTAATTCAGAATCATAGACAATGAGCGTTACGAATCAGAAAGTGGTACCAACCACAGTATGTCGCGGCGAGCAGTTTCGACTGTATTTGTCGGAAGAGCAGATCAAGGACCGCGTACGAGTTATTGGTCAGCAGATCAGGACCGATTATGCCGGTACCCAGCCGATTTTGATCGGCGTTTTGAATGGCGCGTTTATCTTCCTTGCCGACTTGATTCGAGAGATCGGCGGTGATTGCGAGGTGGATTTCATTAAGCTGTCTAGCTACGGTGAAAAGAAGATTTCAAACGGCGTCGTCACGGAGTTAAAAGGGATCGACGCGAACTTGAAGGGTCGGCATGTACTTATTGTCGAGGACATTGTCGACACGGGATTGTCGATGCAGTTCCTGTGTGACCGAATAATGTCAGAAGAACCAGCCTCCGTGCGCGCCGTGACATTGCTGCACAAAGTGGATGCCACGAAGGTGGACGTCCCGTTGGATTACGTCGGCTTCGAGATCGACAATCTATTTGTGATTGGGTACGGATTGGACTACGGCCAGCTGGGTCGAAATCTGAAAGACATCTTTATTCTTGATGATCGAACTGAGGACGCGTAATGTCTGACGAGGACAAAGCACTCTATTACCCGGACTACCTGCAGTTAAACAAACTCCTTGATAGTCAAACGCTGGAGAGTGCGCGCACGGGGAAACCTGCGCACGATGAAATGTTGTTTATCATCGTCCATCAGGCGTACGAGCTCTGGTTCAAGCAGATCCTTTGGGAGTTGTCAGCGTTTCGGGCAGTACTTTCTGCAGACGTGATTGAGGAGAAGGAGCTTGGCAAATCGCTACGGTACCTGTCACGCGTCGTTGAGATTCAGCGCGTCTTGATCCAACAGATCGATGTGATCGAAACACTCACGCCTCTGGATTTCCTTGACTTCCGTGACGTGCTTATTCCGGCGTCCGGTTTCCAGAGTGTTCAGTTCCGAATGTTGGAAAACCTACTCGGGCTTAGACCTGAAGACCGGCTAACGTACGGACGTGGGAAGTATTCGAATCGGTTGCAGCCTGCTGACAAGGAAAAGGTCGAGCAGACAGAACAGGAGGATTCGCTTTTCGATCTCATGGATCGTTGGCTGTCCCGAACGCCGTTTGTGTCGTTCGGTGAGTATGATTTCTGGGCTGATTATGAGAGCGCTGTTCAGAAAATGTTCGAACGCGACCGCTCGTTTATTTCTGACAACCCTACGCTCGCGGAGGAACACAAGCAGCGTCAACTCGAAGGCTTGTCCGAAACGCACAAACAGTTTGCGGCGGTTACGGATGCTGAGCAGTATGCGGCACTCCGCAAACAGGGCGTCTTTCGCATGTCACACGATAGTTTCTCAGCGGCGCTTCTAATCAATCTCTATCGCGACGAACCGATTCTGCAAATTCCTTTTCGATTGTTATCGCTGCTAGCTGATATCGACGAAAACTTCTCGACCTGGCGGCATCGTCACGCCCTCATGGTCCAGCGGATGTTGGGCTCCAAGATTGGAACCGGTGGTTCATCTGGTCACGATTACCTACACCAAGTTGCCCATCACAACAAAGTGTTTCGCGATTTGACGCACATCTCGACTTTCCTGATTCCACGTGCGGCATTGCCAGCACTGCCACCGGAAATTGTGGAGTCGATGGGGTTTCGGTACACGGCGTCCTGAATAGAATTCGGGAAGCCTAGGCACCCGTTAGGGCTGATTCGATTTGATCAGCCAGTCGAAGGACGTCATCGAACGATGTATAAAGCGGCGCAGGGGCTACCCTGATGGCGTCTGGCTCTCGCCAATCGCAAATGACGCCGGCGTCGGAAAGCTTTTCGAATGCGGATCGTGCCTGTTTCAATATCCGAATTGAAAGTTGGGCACCGCGCTGTGACGGATCAGAAGGAGTGATGAGTGCGAAACGATCGTTGCACCGACTGCTCAGAAGCGCCTCGAGATAGCCCGTAAGCAGTACACTTTTTTTGCGGATATTTTGCATACCAGCCTCAGTAAACAGCTTCATCGATGCATGTAATGGAGCTGCGGATAAAACTGGAGCGTTGCTTAGTTGCCAACCCTGCGCACCTTCGATTGGGTCAAAGGCGTCCGGCATCTTGAACCGCGACTCGTTCCGATGCCCCCACCAGCCCGCCAATCTGGGACGATCAGGACTGGTTGCGTGGCGTTCGTGCACAAAGATCACTCCCGGACTAGCCGGGCCACCATTGAAATACTTGTACGTACACCAGACCGCGAAGTCGGCACCAAGGTCGTGTAGTGACAAGGGGATGTTTCCGGCCGCATGTGCAAGATCGAAGCCTACGATACAACCAACGTTGTGACCAGCCACTGTAACAGCCTTCAGGTCAAAGGCTTGGCCGGTGTAGTAGTTAACGCCGCCGAGAAGAATCAGGGACAGCTCGTCGCCTAGATCGTTAATTAGATCGAGAAGGTCCTCAGAACGCAAGGCGTCTTCGCCTGGACGCGCTCGGGCAACAATAACCGTGTCGTCGGGATCCAGTCCGTGTAGCTTCGCATGCGAGGCCACAGCGTACTGATCTGACGGGAAGGCGTTCTCCTCGATGAGGATCTTGCGTCGCTTTCCGTCGGGGCGGTAAAAAGACACAAGCATCAAGTTGAGGTTGACGCTTAACGTGTTTGTGATCGCCACTTCTGACGCGTTCGCGCCGACCAAGCTTGCCATCTTGTCGTTAAGTGCATCGGTGTAATTCACCCACGGCCGTGAACCGGAGAAGTATCCCGTGACACCCAGCTTACCCCAGTCGTCCAAAACGGCCAAAACACTTGACGGCGCTTCAACCGGTTGGGCGCCCAGCGAATGCCCGGCAAAATAGAGGAGTGTCTTGCCATCTTCGTCGACTGGCAGATTAAACCGCGCTTTCAAAGTTGCCAGCGGATCTACCGAATCGGCGAGTTCTGCAAAAGCTCGTGTTGGTTCAATCTTGAGGTTTGAAAACATGGCTTTAGAAACACAGCTTTAGAAACACAGCTTTAGAAACATAGCTTTAGAAACACAGCAACAAAAATTGGCTCAGGACGCTGAGTATAATCCCGAGATCTTCGGCGCACAGATGTATGGCTTCTCTTCAAATTCGGTCAGTGCCGTCACCGAAGGAGAGTCCGCAATAGCAGATAGTTCACGGACGCCAGACGAACCAAGTACGCGGATTGATTGGTAGTTTGACTTGTAGGCGGCGTGTTGCGAAATGCCGACGGTGAGGTAATACGGTCGGACTTCAGCGGCAGCGGTGTGACTAACTCCAACCGTTCCCACAAGCCATTTATCGACCTTTTCCGATATTCGTTTCACAGATTCTGTTGATGGATTCTCATCAAGAAACGTAACGCGAGGAAAACGGCGCGAGAGGAATCGGCGACAGAGATCCGCCAAGACACTATCACTACAATTGGTCCATTGCTTAATGCTGTAGAGGATGTCTGTGTCGTCGAGTGAACAATATTGTTCGACGACTTCGGATCTGTTGAGATCGTCGCGACGGATCTCTGCAGAGAGGAAGAATACGAGGGGTGCAGACGCCTTTTGACCTACGTCTGAGCCGGCCGCAATCAGATCCCGTGCTCGGCCCAGAATAGAGCGAAGCAATTGATCGCCAGCGATGACCGTTTTGTGCAGGTAGACTTGCCAGTACATCAGACGGCGCGCAATCAGGAAACTCTCTACTGCGTAGATACCTTTCTTCTCAACCACAAGCTCTTCGTCCTGGCCGTGGACCCGCAGGCTCTGGATGATCCGCGGTACACCGATCTTACCTTCGGCAACACCCGTATAGAATGAGTCACGGCGGAGGTAATCAAGCCGGTCCATGTCCAATTGACTCGTAACGAGACGATGGAAAAATTTACGCTCGTATGTGTCATCAAACATCTTGAGCGTCAGGTTGAGAAATCCACCAAGTTTTCTGGCAAGCTCGACGATCAACAAGCGACTCATCGCTTCGTGATTAAAATCATTGATTAATGTGTGCTCCAACGTGTGAGAAAAAGGGCCGTGCCCGATGTCATGCAGTAGCGCTGCCGCCAGGGCTGCGTTGTACTCTTCCGGTGATACCGGCGCACCCTTTTTCATCAGGGAATCCAATGCGTCGCGCATCAGCGCCATCGCGCCGAGCGCGTGGCCGAATCGCGAGTGCTCAGCCCCCGGGTAAACGAAGTGACCAAGACCTAATTGACGAATCCGCCGAAGTCGCTGGACAACAGGCGTTTGTACCAGTTCCAAAATCTCAGGATTTGGGACGGAGATAAAACCATGAACGGGGTCCGTAAAAACTTTATCGGTACTCGACTGCATCGGCGGAATTGTCAATTAAATATGTGCACGATAGAAGTCCGCAATACGACTCAGGTCTGACTCAGAATCACCTGAGGGAAGTATCGGGTCTCCAAAGCCCACGGTTCTTGTTTTCAAACTCAGGTAACACGGAATGATTGGCACCGAAGCCATTGAGGCAATATGGTAGTATCCCGTCCGCCACCGTGACGTCGCGTTGCGGGTACCTTCAGGAGTTATACCGAGGGCGATCTTATCACACAACCGAATCAATTCTGCCGTCTTCGGCACCATTCCCTCCGTCGATGATCGATTTACAGAGATTCCGCCAAGGGCCCGCATAGCAACGCCCATCGGCCAACGGAAGAGCGTGTGCTTCCCAATGAAGCGAGGTCGGATATCCAACGCAAAGGACACGGCTACACCAACGATGAAGTCCCAATTGGATGTATGCGGCGCAACGATAACAATACTCTTTTCGAAATCGGGAAACGAGTTGACAATCCTCCATCCGGAGGCTGCCAGGCCCTTGGCAGCGAGGCGTGAGAGTATCGGTTTGTCCCAGTGCGGATGGTTCGATCCAATGGGAGGGAGAAGTCCTTGGTCTTTCAGCACGATTGTAGCGGGAGAGTTAGCAAGGCAAGATACAATCAGACGCGTTGCTTCGGTCAGAATCCGGCGGCCCGTAGCCGTTCAATAAGCTCGACGAAGAAATCCTCCTGTTTGAACGGTGCCGATCCAGGGGATGC
>CBDTVC010000082.1:0-8468 GCA_965363925.1 uncultured bacterium
ATGCGTTCCGCTGACGCGGCGACAATTGACGACTTTGGGATTCCTGGCTTCACACTAATGGAATCTGCAGGGCGTGAAAGTGCCACTATCATCGAGCAACTCGCTGATAGGCGCTCGGATAAAATTCTCTGTTGCTGCGGCACTGGCAACAACGGCGGCGATGGACTCGTCGTTGCGCGAACGCTCTATGCTCGAGGTTTTGACGTCGAAGTCTTGTTGGTCGGTGATCAAGAACGTGAAACTCCAAGCGTTGCGCTGAATCGGCACTTGCTTGAGCAGTTGGCAGCCGTCACACTTGAAAGATCTGGCAATAACAATCATCGGCTACAGATATCACGCATCTCGACCACCGCCGATTTGAATGCGGAAGTGTCTTTAAATAAGATCGTTGATTTCTTCGAGCGTAGTAATTGCACGTGGATTGTTGACGCACTGCTTGGCACGGGTGCACAGGGACCCATTCGAGAACCGATCGCGACAGCTGTCAACTGTATAAATGAGCACCCGGGTCGCGTTGTTGCGCTCGACGTGCCAAGTGGCCTGAGTGGTGACCGGGGGACCACTGTCACCGGCGCCGTCGCCGCTGACTACACGGTCTGTATGGCGGCCTTGAAGCCGGGGATTCTACTTAACGATGGGCCCGTCCATTCGGGGACAGTCAGCGTAGTTGAGATCGGTATCCCACCGTTCATTTTGCGTGATCGTGCAAAAGATAAATCCAGCGGTGTGCAACCGATTGCCGCAGACGTGCTGGCTTTACTGCCAAAGAGAAATCAGAATGCCCATAAGTATTCTTCCGGCACTCTAGTTGTCGTCGCCGGTTCGCCGGGATTGACCGGTGCCCCCGTTCTCGCGAGCGAGTCAGCCCTCCGGGTTGGTGCTGGCGCCGTTATCCTGGCCACGCGGCAGAGCGTACATGACATTGTGGCTCGCAAAGTCGTGGAGATAATGACGGTGGGCCTCCCTGAAAGTGAGGCTGGTGTAAAAAGCAGCGACGCGCGAACGGCGTTGTCGCCCACACTGGAGCGGACAGATGCACTCGTCGTCGGTTGTGGCTTTGGCCGTGAACCGGATACGGCGGAATTTATCTGCGAGCTATTGGAGACCGTCAAGAAGCCGATTGTTGTTGATGCGGATGCCTTGTTTGCTATTCGGGTGGATCCGAAAATTGTACGTGAGTATTCGAATGGTAAGTGGGTGCTTACACCCCACCGGCGAGAATTTGAGCGCCTGGTTGGTGCGGCAGTCGATTGGACGGATAGAGCAAAGCTGGCAAGCCAGTATTCCGATGCCTGGAATTGCGTGTTAGTCCTAAAAGGGAATCCTACAGTGATTGGTATTCCTGGAGAACCAACGGTTTTTTGTCCGGCTGGTAATTCGCTGCTCGCCACTGCGGGCACTGGAGACGTACTTGCTGGGATGATAGGTGGTTTTCTTGCGCAAGGATTAAGTGCTGGAAACGCTGCCATAGTTGGCACGTTTCTCGGCGGTGTCGTCGCCGATCGCTACCTCAGTGAGTACGGAGGCGCAACCTTAATTGCATCCGATATTATCCGCATGGTGCCACAGGTACTTGCCAGCCTGTATCGAGGAAACGACCTGCAACAACGAATACTTATTACAGGTCATTCGTCAGACCTCCAGCAAGAACTCGACGACGCCTCGGAGTCCAGCACGATTCCCGAATAATCTTCTGACAGTAGTGCTCCTCGTTCGATAGACAATGAGGAGAGTCATCCGAAAACATTGGAAACACTTTGAACGAGAACCCTTCTGGAATAGACCGTAGTACAGCGCGCATGCTCGCGATCGGCTGGACACTGGTAATACTCGGCCTTTGCAGCATTCCAGGACAAGACTTGCCGGAGATCGCCATTTTCGGCTTTGACAAAGTGCTGCACCTGGCGATGTTTTCGATCTTCGGATGGCTGTGGTTCAGAACGGCTTCAGCGCCAAGCACTCGGGTCGCTCTTGTGGTGATTGCGTCAGGCATTCTCTACGGAATTGCCACGGAATTTTACCAGGAATGGCTCGACATGGGCCGACTGATGGATCCGTTTGATGCCATCGCCAACTCAATTGGCGTGTCAGTTGCCGTGGTTTGGCGTTTATTTACTTCGCGCGAAGCCAGGGTCTAAAACAGCCAACTGAACTGTTCCCAGACGTTTCTACGCTTTGCGAGCAACTTTCAGCATAGTGCCAAGTCCTTTATGCGGCGCGGTTGAATACGAAATGGCCCCGCAATCTCGTTGTATATAGAAACGCGTACTTCTGAATACAGGAAGCCCAAGCGCAATTACGGTGGCGATAGATAATTACAGCGTTGGATAATTACAGCCTAATTGCAAAATTAGCGAGCTGAAATTGGCTCAGGGGTATGCAGCAGGGTGTTTCAGTGGCGCGGATTTGAGCTTTGCGGAAAAATCCATTGCCGTAATCAACATATTTTTGTAACTATCTGTTCTAGCTCTGCTGACTTGAGCTGGAAAGCGTCGTCAGGATTCAACACTGGGTTTCCAGAAACGAGCTTCAAGAAAATCGACGGAAAACGAGAATCAAATTATGGCTTTACGAAAAACTAGCAAGGCCGACCTACGCAGCAAATACAGAATTTTTGCTCAAACAGGTATGGTCCTCTCGTTGCTGGCACTGATCGGGCTTACAAACGCTCCGATCAACGGCGGTGAGGTGAAACAGATTGTTATGACCAATCAGGAAGTGGTAACGATGGAGGAGATTCTGCAGACGAAGCAGATCGAAACCCCGCCGCCACCACCAAAACCTCCTGTTCCGGTCGAAGTCCCGAACGACGAAATCCTCGAGAACGACGAGCTTGACCTCGACGCATCCTTGGATATCGACGAGCCAATTGCGGATCTTCCTCCTCCTCCTCCTTCTGAAGAGCCAGAAGAAGAAGAGCAGCCATTCTTCATCGTGGTTGAAGATCCTCCAGAGCTAGTTGGCGGAATGCAAGCGCTCCACAAGAAGATCAAGTATCCGCCGATCGCAAAGAAGGCAGGCGTTGAAGGCCGTGTCACGGTTCAGTTCATCGTGAACGAGCAAGGGAATGTTCAGGACGCCGTTGTCCTTCGTGGGATTGGTGCAGGTTGCGACGAAGAAGCGCTCCGAGCCATTACCTCGACGAAGTTCAAACCGGGCCTCCAGCGTGGTGTCGCCGTTAAAGTGAAAATGTCGCTACCAATCATGTTCCGTCTGAAGTAGCAAGCGACAAAGAGGTTTTCCGAAGGGTCCTTCTCGTCTTGAGGAGGACCCTTTTCTTTTGTATGCGATTGAAACATACATGCAACGTGAATGGCGGACCCCACATACACCTTAAAGAATCACAACCTGACTGATGCTTTCGATCCGAAATAATTCACTCGAGGTCTCCATCCTGGACCCCGTCGCTGACAATGAACGAATGGGCACCCGTTACTGTACGGGAGGGTACATCTTTCAGGTAACGGACTCGCAACGTGGCGAACTCTTGTCCGGACCAACTTTCCCCGACAGTTTCGAGCCTTTCCACGGTCAGGGAATTCCGGATGCATTCAGCAGAGCGCCGCTCACCACAACGGGCGAGTCAAACGCACTCCTCCTGGGAATTGGTGTCTGCGATCTCGAAGCAGATGAAGTCGTTAACCCATGCCAGTGGGCTGTGTCGAAAGAAGATTTTCTGGTGCGGATGACCACCCAACACGTTTTTGGAGACCTTGACCTCAGCATCGATCGTAAGGTGTCGCTGTCGGGACGAACCGTCCGATCAGCAACAAAGGTGCTCAACGAAAGCACGACATCAATTCCGATCCGCTGGTTCCCCCATCCGTTCTTTCCACAACCCGAAACTGTCGAGCTTTGCCGGTTTAACACACCTGTTTTTTTTCCGGAGAATGACGGATACGGATTTGCTCGAAGCGGATTCATCTGCCGCCGGACAAAAATATGGGATACTGACCACTACCAGGCGCTGAATCATGAAGCTCACTCAGGTCTCTACGTTTTGCAGCGGCATCCAAAACTCGGACTTATTGCAGGGGCCTGTAGTTACATTCCGGCCTTCTTGCCTATCTGGGGTAATGAGCGAACGTTCTCCTGGGAACCGTATCTGGAGTGCACAATCGCGCCCGGACAGGAAAAGTCGTGGCATATCGACTACATTTTTTAGCAACCGGCCCAACACGGATGGGACAACAGAAACGGTTACGGATTGGCTCGTCTATCGCTGCTGCAGCGTACGCCTGTGTTCTTGTTGGTTGCAGCGTACTGCCAGGTACCAGGAGCTCGACAAGCCCGAAAGTTGAATGCCTAATCTCGGGCGCACCCAGCGTTGAGGCGGCGTCGTTTACGGTCGCAATTAGCATGCGTGAGTACGGCCAAATGCGGGAGGAGGCATTCCGTCTATTAGGCGGGCATCCGATCATCGGGCCGGCGGTTTTACCAACGCTGGTCACGCAGGACTGCTCGGGGGCTCAACTACAATCTGGTCTTCAGGGTTTTACCGGGCCGCAGTTTGGTTACTCGCCCATTCTAAAATCACCACCCGTTGCACTGCCCGACAATCGTGGGATCGCGATTACGTTCGATCAGGATGCACAATATGCGGATGGCTCGCCGATCACCGCCGCTTCGGTCGCAAAACAATGGCAACGAATAGTAACGCCAGCACTACCGATTGATTCAATTCGTGCAATTGATTATTCGCGCCTAAATGTCTATTCCGATTTGCCTTCAGACCGTCTAATCAAAATGTTGGCGGATCCAGTCTTTAGCCTTGGAATCGTTGGAGTGGCTGGTCAGCTCTTCGGTTCCAGCAAGTACGTTGTACGAAGCGACGACGGGCGAAACGAAATTCACGTGGAGGCAGTACGCGAACAAATACCATCGATCAAGGTCATCGGGACAAGTGGAGATTTGCGCGATCTTCTTCCATCAACTGTAGACGTTGCCCTTACATCAGAAGACGCGGTGGTCGAGTATGCAAGGTCAGTCGACTCATTAATGGCAAGAGAACTACGAGTCGACGACGGGGCCGGAAACTCAACGGCTACGGGAGCGACCTACGTCATTGTAACGCGAGCACGACTCGAGTTGGCCCTCAAAGGATCAGGTCGCAACCCCAGCCTGTCTGTTGCGAACTCTTTCAAGGAGGCACTCGCCACCACTGCGGTTAGAGACTTGGCAGAAGCCTACGCAGCCAACCAATTACAGGCCGACCCAGCAGAATGCTCGATCAGCCGAAGCGTAATCGACCCGGTTGGCAGTAGCCGACGCGAGCAAACAACACCGGCGCGGATCGTACTCGAATCGGATGACCGGATAGCCATCGATATTGCTGATCGCATGGTTGCCTTGCTGAATGCCTACCCGGATGGAGCCTACTCGGACAACGTCGAGGAACTGTTTCCCGGCTTTGAGCGCAGCTCTGGCGTGCCGATCCCGACTGTCCTTCCACCAGAGGATTTCCGCAAGAGACTAGAAGGCGGATCTGACGATGCCTACATCATTCGACTGTTCGGTTCACCGATTGCCCAGTGCCTTCAGCTGAATACAATCGTGCAAGCCGCGCCCTGGCTGCAAGAAGGTTTCAGGTTGTCTGATGAATTTGCCGTCCCCCTGCTCCGGAAGCGCCAATTTCTCGTTGCGGCAACGAACAAGGTTCCCGCGATGTATTTAGGTGGACGTGGCGAGATACGATTTGGCCCGCCTCGGAGAGTGAATTGAATCACGGGATTTAGTCAAACCAGAAATGAGCTTTCGAACTAAGGTCTTTGTCACGTTTCTACCACTGGCACTACTGCCACTGGTGGCGTTTGCGTATCTCGTGAGGAACGAAGTCTCGGAACGCCTCACTCGACAGTTCGAAAACCAGGTCGAGACGGTCACTACTGCGGTAACAGACGAATTAAGTTCTCAATCTCGGCGGGTCGGCGAGGCGTTGGCTGGCATCCGCAAGCAACTTGAAAACGACAACCGTTTCCGCACATCACTGGTCAGTGCAAAGCCCGAGGACCGGCAATTTATCATTGACTATGCATCCGGATCCATGTCGTTTGCGGGACTTGGCGTGCTACAGTTTCAAAACGAAAAAGGTCGAATACTGAGCTCGGGACACTTTCGGGGAGAGTTTGACAGGATTGACCTCGAGCTACCTTTGCTCCTTGCCAGTCTTGGCGAAAGAGCCGGTCTTTCAACAGTTCGGACACCGACTCAGCGCTTCGTCGCGCTCCTGCGTGTTGACTCAGTTCAAATTGGCGGCAACAACTATTTTATCGTTGGTGGCCGCGTAATCGGAGCTCCCTTTGTGGAGCGACTTTCCTCGGACAACGACCTCGACGTCCGAATTGTCTACCCAGGTGGAATAATCAGTAAACAAGTTGGAGCTGATTCTGTCGACCTTCAAATCGGTGCATTTGGGCGGCGTGTTGAACTGCCGTTTGTTGTTGCGAGTTCGAATGTGATCAAGCCAGCCCTTCTGGTTGTTGATCACGGCACGAACGAACTTGTAGAGTTGCAGACGTCGATGGATCGCTGGCTCGCGTTGGCGGCCTTGCTGTCAATTCTACTCGTCGGAATTGGGGTGGCAATCCTCGCTGGCAGGATTAGCCGTCCACTCGCAGCGCTCGCCGAGAAGACATCAAGAATCAATCTTGATCGACTAAACATTGATTTTCACACTCGCCGTCGTGACGAGATCGGACATTTGTCAAACGTACTTGGCAAGATGACCAGAAAATTAAAGACAAGTGCGGGTGAGATTAGGGATGCAGAACGTAGAGCTACGCAGGGCGAATTGGCCCGCCAAGTGAATCACGACATCAAGAATGGGTTGACGCCCATTCGCAACGTGTTTGCACACTTGATCGAACTTTCCGACTCGGCCCCGGACGAGGTCTCCGAAGTATTGAAGCAGCGTAGCAAAACGATTGAATCCAGCCTGTCCTATCTCGCCACACTTTCAGCCAACTATGCAAAACTAAGCCCGGAAAGCGTGGCGATCCCCTGCGATCTCGCCTTGATCGTCGCCGAGGTGGTTGCGGATTTCGCAACGCACCCAAACATAGAGATCCGTAAACGCGTCCCATCTCACCTTATTTTCAAAGCGGATCCTGTCGCGGTTCGGCGCATCATCGAGAATCTGGTCGACAATGCCGTTGACAGCATTACCGGCAGCGGGTCTGTCGCGGTTGAAGCGGAACTGGTTGAAGAGGACGCGGTTGGGAAACTCATTCGCCTCGTTATTTCGGATACAGGGAGTGGCATGGACGATGCGCAGAAAGCGCGAGTATTCGAGGATTTCTATACAACCAAAAACAAAGGGACCGGGTTGGGATTATCCATTGTGAGGCGACTTGTGATGGATCTCGGCGGCCGGATCGCTGTCGAAAGTGAAGTTGGAAAAGGCACCCGCTTTCTGGTCGAATTTCCGGGCCTTGACGACCCGACGACAGCCAACAGTTGACAGAACAGGACTGGACACTTCCACGACAGCCTCACATCATATCGCAATTGAGCAACGCACGCGACCTATTTCACATGTTGATTTGAACATAGATCTAGAATGGCGAAGGTACTAGTAGTCGATGACATGCTTCCGATGGCCGAGCAATACGCTTACGACTTGCGTCGGGTTGGCGGATTCGAAACACTTATTGCGAACGGTGGCGCCGAGGCACTCGACATTCTTTCGACAGAGCCGATTGACTGCGTATTGCTCGACCTTGAAATGCCGGGTGTTGACGGCTTCGAAGTTTTACGGACCCTGCGCAAGAATGATAATCCTGTTCCGGTAATTGTATACACTGGCGCGGGCACCTACGACCGGTGCGTTAAAGCCGTTCAGTTTGGCGCGTACAGTTTTATCGACAAGGCAGAGCCAGTGCCACGCGTTTCTCAAGAGATTGCGAATGCAATCGAGCACGCCGCGCTTCGCACAGAAGTGCAGTCGCTTCGCAAAAGCGTCGGAGATGACTCGGCGCTTGTTGGAACGTCTGAGGCTATGATGGCGATGCGGACTCAGATTGAGCGCGTCGCGCCTATTCCTAGTCCCGTCCTAATCATCGGCGAAAGCGGAACAGGGAAAGAACTCGTCGCACGAGAGTTGCATCCAATGTGGGAAAAGGCCAAGAGTCCCGATAGACGTACAAAGCGCCGGCCGCTGATCGCGCTCAACTGTGCTGCACTTCCGGAAAACCTTGTCGAGAGTGAGCTCTTTGGCCACGAAAAAGGTGCGTTTACCGGGGCAGTCCAAACGAGAAAGGGTGCCTTCGAACTCGCAACAGGAGGAACACTGTTTCTGGATGAAATTGGCGAACTCCCCCTGCTCGCGCAGGCAAAACTTCTGCGAGTCCTCGAACAACGAACCGTAACACGCGTCGGCGGTGAACGTGAGATTGCCGTAGATGCACGTGTCATCGCGGCTACAAACCGAAACCTGGACGACGAAGTCTCTACCGGTCGTTTTCGCGAAG
>CBDTVC010000083.1:0-8464 GCA_965363925.1 uncultured bacterium
ATGGCCTGGTCGTACAAGTCAGTCGACGCAGTATAGTCGCGGTCAAAAAAGTGGGCAATCATTCCGAGGTTGGACAGGTCGTCTACGAGTCCTGATCGATCACCTGCTTTACGACGAACATCCGCACTTTCACTCCATGCGTTTCGAGCGTTCTCGTAATCGCGCAGTTCAAAATAATCAGTACCCAGTCCACTAAGGCTTGCTGCGATCTCAAGGCGCAACCCAAGTGCTCGCCGGATTTCCAGAGCTTGCTTCCGGATCTGCACCGCGCGGGTCAGGTCTTTTTCGGCCGAGTACAGATCTGCGAGATCGTCCAGGACGTCGGACTGTCCAGATTTATTGCCAATCGATTCGTAGATGGTACTAGCCTTCTGAAAGGCGGCAATCGCGGATGTTGGGTCTCCCGAATCATTATAGAGATCGCCAAGCTCGCGCCATGAGTACGCTTCACCGGATTGATGGCGCGCCTCCTGCTTCAGGCGAATCGCGTCAAGGTGTGACTCGATGGCTTTGTCATGGTCACCAAGTCGCCATTGCATTTGCGCAACTTGCGAGCTCGAGTAACCGGCGTCGCTGAGTTCGTCGCTATCGAGATGCAGTTGGTGGGCTCGGCGGAAGTAGTCCAGCGCTTCGCGGTCCTTTGACCAAGAATAGTACGTAAATGCGATGTGGTCATAGGTATCAGCGATGCCCTCCTGGTAGTTGACTGATTCAAATCGGGCCTCAATATCTTCAAACATCGTGATGGCCGACTCGTACTCGCCCTGCAATCCAAGTATCCTTGCTCGTTCCGTCGCTGCCAGGGCGCCGTCGATCTGGGACTTTCTTGAAGTGCCTAGCTGGTAGAGTGAGTCTGCTGTATTCGTCTCCGCGAGTGCTTCGTCAAGCCGGCCCAAATCGCGCAACGACCATGCTCTTCCGAGATGAGATGTAGCCAGCGTTCGGAGATTGTCTTCCGATGGTGGCCAAGCCGTCTTTTCTTTGATCGCCATTTCGGACGTGCTCAAAGCCTCTTCATATCGGCCAAGCCCCCTTAGCGCGTCACCATAATTATTGAGTGAAAAGGCGTACATCTTGGCTTCTTCAGAATCTGCATTCTGCCGATATTCGGTGTCGTCGAAGATCACGATCATCTCTTCGTACATGCTGATGGCGGCTAGATGGTCACCGTCTGCCTCGGCAACTTTGGCTCGGTGGAACAGCGCCTGGCCACGCATTGAAGAGTTGTTGTAGCGATCCGCGAGCCTGCGAACGACGTCGCTCAAGCGGTAAGCTTTTTCGATTTCGTCTCCGTTTGCCCAGTTTTCGATTTGCTTGTTCCAGTGCCTGATAAAAACACCGTCGGACAAGTCGTCGGTTGAAATTGAGTTATATACATCGATGACAGAATCTTGTGCAGCAACCGACTGGTAGGCCATTAAACGGTCGCGAAGTTCCGACTGACCTGCAGGACCCCCACTTTGCATCCAACCCGCCATCGATTCGGATGTCCGGAAGTTCTGCCCCATATAGCCAAACGGGTATGAACTGACGTAGCCGAAAAACGCCGAGAGGTCGCTGATCGTAACTGTGGCAAGGGCACCTTTCAATGTTGTTCCGGCAAATCTACCCGAGAGGGCAATGTCGAATTCGCCGCCGGCCTCGAGACGGTCAGCAGAAACATTCACATCAGATCGGATGCGCTCGTAAAGGATTTGTTCGAGAGAATCGCCATCGGTCAACAGTAAATCCGCCCAGGAGAAGTACGGTGACTGCCCAAGATCGACAAACGCGACGCCCATCGATGCCAGCTCGAAGAAGATACTTCGTCTCTCCAGGGATGGGACATCGCTTGGAATGATCACAACGTCGCCGACTTGCAATCGCGCGTCGGCCAACTCGGGCTGGTTCAACACGATCTCAAAAACAGAAACGCTGTCCGACATGGGGTGATCTAGACTCAAGACAGTTGCAACCCCAAGTTCTGTGATACGCAGATCGTTTGGTTCGCGGGGACTTGTTGCGTGGGCAGCCCCTATTACCCCCGACGGAATCGACACGAGCGTATCGCGCTGTATGACCCCTTTCATTTTGCCGTGGTCGGTCGAGTCTTCCAACACACCGATTACGGAGTAACCGATGTCCAACCGTTCAGTTATTCCCGGTTGTACCTGTGCCCAACTAGCCGTGGCACCAAGACAAAGGGCACCAAGGCATAGGGCGGCGGTTGCGGAAACGAAGCGCGCTATTCTCATTGACTCACACCCTTGGACGGGCTAAGAAAATAATTCCATGGAAATGTTATCAACCATGAGGATACAAAAACCTTCAAGGAGGGCACTCGAGAGAAGTCTTCGCCTCCAAGTTTTGCAGCCCTCCGGGCCTGCTTCAGGGGATAGTTTTGCGTTCTTCCGCCACCTACAGCTACTACAGTCGACCCTCAAGTACTTTGCCCGGCTTAACCGGCAAGCCTGTATCGGCACTGGCTACAGCCGCAAAGCAGAGTTCGAGGCTGCGCAGGTTATTCGCTGCACTGATGCTCGGCTCACGGTCTTCCTCGATCGCTCGAAGAAATTCGCCTAGCGTTCCACGGAAACCGTCCGGAAACCACGTCCCTTCCAATTCATAGATGAACGACCCCTTGGCAGTCGTTAGTTCAACGACATGGACCGCGTTAATGTCGCCCAGTCCGCGAAGCGTACCTTTTGATCCAACGCAGCACAGGTATTCCTTTTCGGATCGGGTTTCGTAACCGCTGAAGCCAAGCGTCGCCAATCCGTCGCCGAAGTTGATCACGGCATTGCCAAGCATTGGTGGCTTCAGGTCTTGATTCGGCGCTTTGACGGCATTTGCAAACACGCTCTTCGCCTTACGGTCACCAAAGACGGTTGCGGCGGCATCAAACCAATGGATCGCGTAGTCGCTCAGAATCAGGTGATGCAATTTGGCGAACTTCGTACCACGAACCCACGAGTGATCCCACTCCATAACCATGTCGAGGGTATGGATATCACCAAGTAACCCTTGACGGACTGCTGCGTGAAGTGCCGCAAACTGGGGAGCCCAGCGTCCGTTCTGGTTCACGGCCAGCTTTACACCTTTTCGCTTGGCGAGGCTTATCAATTTGCGCCCCTCTCGGATATCAGCAACAAATGGTTTCTGGCTCAGCACGTGTTTGCCCGCGTTTAGCGCATCGCGGATTTGAGCTGCGCGGATCTCAGTGTGGGTTGCAACCTCGACAACCGTGATACCGGCATGTTTTAGCAAATCACGATGGTCTGAATATACCGTTGCTTTGGGGTAGTATTCGGCCCGGCGACTTTCTGCGGCTTCAAGGTTGGGATCCGCCATTGCTACGACTTCGACGCCCCAGGCTTTAGCGGCTTTTAAGTGGAATGCGGATATTCCGCCACATCCGATCAATCCGATCTTGTGCTGCTTCTTACGTCTTGGGCCAACTGGTTTGTACTTTAGTCGTGGTGCCATTTGGAGCGGAGGAGAAGAGGATGAGAGGATAGGAGGAGAAGAAGAGAAGAGAGCGGCGGTAGTCACTCGTGGCGCTATTGTGGACTGCGGGCAGCAGGTAGCTGGTTTTGGTAGATATTGCTTGTGGTTGTTCGAAGTCGGAGCGTTCTTTCTGGTCAGAACAATCTGTCGATGATTGGATTGTTTATCCTAGCAAGCGAAGGGTCTTACCTGCCTGGGCGCTTGCAACGGCGGTGTCTACAATCTGTTGGCCTATGCGTGAGGTCTTAACCGAAATTGGGCCGTCAATCTTTTCGCCGGATTCAAGACAGTGTAGAAAGTACTGAACCGGATTCTGCCTTGGCCTTTTTGGCTTATCAATTTGCAGAATCTTTCCTTGCGGCTCGCGGGAGGTTTGAATCCGGATAGTCGGCTCGTAGTCGTAGTTCGCGATTGTGCCTTTGCTTCCCTTCAAGACAAATCCGCACTTGGGCTGAGGCTGGTTCTCCCACGGATCCGTAAACGTTCCCCATCGCGTATGGAACGTTGAAAGCCAATCACCATACCGAGCGACCGTGACGCTTTGCTCTTCAACCTTCAGCGACTTGGGACCGGCGGTAATCGCCGTTATCTCGGTCGGCTTTTTCCCGTTGAAGTACCACGTCGCTAGCGTGGCGCCGTATCCGAGGTAGTCGATCAGTGCGCCACCGCCGACAGGGTCGTAGAACCAGCTCTTTCGCTTCTGAGCGAGCGTTGGTGCGGTGTTGCGTGCTTTTGTATTAGGGTTTGCCCGATCCCAAATGGGACCCCTGTTGCCGTCGTAGAAGTGCACCTCCTGAAGGTCACCAATCCGCCCCGCCCTCAAGAGGCGGTTTGCGGTGACGTGAGGAGGATACCAGGCAAGCGGCCAGTTGACGGCCATTTGGCGTCGAGCTTTCTTCATAGCCGCGACCATACGATCGGCCTGAGCAAGGTCTGCTGCAAACGGCTTTTCGATCAGCACGTGTACGCGGTAAGGAGCCACCCTCTCGACCCACTCGGCATGAACGCCCGAGGCCGGACAAAGAATCACAACATCCGGCTTGGTTTCTTCGATGCATTTTTGCCAGTCGGTGAAGACCTTCTCACTGCTGATTCCATAATTGCGGATTGCGTCCTGCATCTCATTGGGGTCGTCATGGCTTATGCCGACGATCTCGGCGTTGCTGGCCTGATGTGCATCGGCTAGCAGGTGGTCCATGTGCCGGAAGTCAAAATTGATTCCAGTAATCCGCCATTTCTTTTTGTTCGCCATCGAAGAGAAGGTGTGTAAACTTTTGTGTTGTGGTGTTCATCAAAACTGTCAAACTCAGTTTACCGCTTTATCAATCGACGTGCTCCTGGTTGGCGAAGAATCGAACGACGTATTTCGGATTGTTTCACCTGGAAGGCGCCTATTTGCGACGAGTAGTTTTCTTCGCCGGCTGCATGAAATCACGAACGTACCAGATGGTACAGTCGTCGACTCGGTCAACCACCGTCTGTGTGTAGTCTTCCCGACGCAGTGAGTTGGTTTAGTGCGCTTGTCCGGTTGCAAGAATCGCTACGGCTGTGGATAGTCGGTACGCACTCGATGGCCTTGGGGCAATGTTTGTCGAGACGCGTTATGCTAATTGTGCGCCGCGTGTCTCCAATTAGGAACCTTCCTGGCTCAAATGAAGTGTATATACATGGTGTATGTACACTTCGGCTTTTTTGTTGGCACCTTTTGAACTGCCGATCTGTAATGCACCTACCGTCTTAATCAGTGAAATTTGAATGGCACCTGGCAAAGGACGAATCGAACTATGCAAAGCACGGTATCAGGTTCGCCGATGTGCTTGAGTTGTTCGATGGACCTCGCCTCGAGGGCTATTCACCTCGTTGGAAGGAAGATCGTTGGATCACAACGGGGAAAGCTGGCGATCTAGTATGCACAGTTGTATTCACCCGGCGCAACGAACACATTCGAATAATATCGGCAAGACGAGCAAGTGGAGATGAAAAGAAAGCCTACCAAAAAGCCATCCGATAAATCATCAGCGAAGCCGTCTGCCAAGTCACCCAGAACGTCGACAAGCAAGTCGAAAAAAATATCGTCGCGTAAGTTGGTTGGGAGGAAACCTGACCTGGTGCATGAGCCCGGCGCTGATTGGATCGAGGCTGCTGCAACGCGTGAGAACAAACTGCTGGGGATTGATGATGGCTGGCTCAACGATGCCTACCTGGTTCAGCCTCTCCCAAAGGAACGGATCTCGATTCGATTGGATCGTGACGTGCTTGAGTTTTTTCGTTCGCAGGGACGCGGGTATCAGTCGCGGATTAACCGGGTGCTCCAGGCTTTTGTTGAGCAGTCGAAGAGGAAGTAGAACGGGGAGACTTACAAGCCGTTTCTACTTGACCAACGTTATTTGGGCACGCGGTGTTCAGTTTGTTGCCGGCTGGTATTTGCCGAGGCCCTGTCGTCTTCAACGTTGCCGAACGTCGCATCACGGCAAAACGATCGTAGCAAAGAGCACTTGCAACATCACGCAACGATCCGCGGCGACGTGTCAACGCCAGTGATTTATTCGTCACATCCCTCGAGCCGAAACGCGCCTATTTGCGATGAGTAGTTTTCTTCGCCGGCTGCGATGAAATCTCCAACGTACCAGATGGTACAGTCGTCAACAGGATCAACGGCCGTTTGTGTGTAGTCTTCCCAACGAAGTGAGTTGGTTTGCGGCGCTTGTCCGGTTGCTAGAATTGCTTCAGCTGTGGAGAGTCGGCCGAGAGAGTCAGACGGAGTGCGTCCCGCGAAACGCTGTCCGACGAAATCACCCGCGGTCGCCCATGAATACCCGATGCCGATGTTTCCTCGCTTGTCGATAGCTGGGCTTGGTAGCCATCTATAGCTCGCACTGCCGGGTGCGTACGTTCCTTGCTGGTACAGCTTGGGTAGTCGAGTGGCTTGGTCAGGACCATCCGAACCAATTCGAAACTCGTACCATCGTACGCCTCCACGCTCGGACGGAAGGAAGCCAGCGTCGCTGTACTTCGGAGCAGGATCTGCAGTTATTTCACCATCGTACCCAACGGCAACCGAATGGGCCGCCACAATGGATTCCTGCTTGCCCATCCGACGATACACCACGCGAGCCATCAGTTTGTCGCCTTGGGAATCGAGGCGCTCCTCGGTATCCGGTTGCGGCACACATCTCGTGAGCTGTCCGCCGCACAGGAACGCGTACGGTTCAACTGGAATTTCGAACGGCCCCTCCAGGCGCGTGTCGCCCGGGCTATCCCATTCGGGCGACCCCGGTTCAGCGACAGTCCAGTCAACATGGAAATTCCAGGACTGGATCACGTCTCCACCGAGGACTCCGTTGAGCTGGGAGCCGGCGGTTGCGAAGATCGGATTGGGTGAACCGGGTGGAGGGAGTTCAAATCCGTCGAGGTCGGCATTGTTCAGGAAGCCTACGTCCGGAACGATGACGCAGATTTCGCGTGCTGGTTTGCCCTGCAACATTTGGTCACGCTCAACAACGCAGGCGTGTTTTTCGATAATCGTGTCGCCTGTACTTGTCGGGACGTACCATCCGTCGGGCCAGACGGATGGGCGCGGGTAATCTGGAAAGAGCGGACGAATAAACTCGTATCGATACCATTCTCCCATCGGATCGTCGGAGGCGCTGACAGCATAACACATCGCAAATGTACCGTCTGCTGCAGGCTCGTTGCGTCGTCGTTCGCGCTCTTCTCTTCGTTGGGCGTCGAGTTCGGCTGCTTCAGCTGTTGTCAGAGCCTCAGGGATAAACAATTGTGCAGTGGGTCCCGGTTGGTTTGCGTTTCCGGGTGTACTCACTACCGGGCCGTCTTCGGGTGTCGGGGCTGCCGGTTCATTTATTCGACGTGGGAGACGTCGAAAAATCGGCATCACCACGAGCCATCGACCGGCAAGCTGGTCGAATCGAACAACGGTGTCGCCGTTGTTGATTGCTTCACAAGCGCCGCCAAATCCGTGGAAGAAATTGCTGTTTTCGACGGGTCCGTACAGCACGTCACCGGTCGTATCGAACTGGTCGCCGGCCTTGGTGAAGATTGCGGTTCGTGAGTTGACGGTTTGGATGATGTGGTTGGGACCAACCGCGAGTGAGTTGTCGGATGGATTTCGGAAGGTGAGTTTGAAGTCGGCCGGATCCTCGACCGTTGGATCACTATCTGAAGCCGCGGCGCCCGGGCTGGTTAGCGAACTGTTGCGAGGCGTTTGCGGGCCTTCGAACGAGGCGCCGAGGCCTTCGAAGGAGGCGACGACCGTAGGGGAGGGTTTGGTCCCGACGTGTAGTTGTTCGACGGAATCGGCAGCAGGAGGGGGCGTTGCGTTTTGATTCCGGGTGCAGCCCGACACGACGAGTGCACTGGTAATGATCAGTATGCTCATTACCAGTGCACTGATGGCTTGTGCACCATTAACCGGGGCGGTCGCGAAGCTGCGGCCGTTCGAGGTAACATTGTCAGGATTCATGGCCGGCCTTGATGACAGTACATATAGATCAGAGAGTTCTGAGCTGTCGCAGAGAGCGTTGGTGCCAGGATTGACACCATGCATGAGCACTATGAGGCATGTGAGCGCCGAGCTGGCGTTCTTGGCATCAGGAGATAGGCGGTCGAGCATTCTAACGTTGAGTTTCGCGTGATAGGAGAATCGGTTCATTATCAAATACGAGGGCTGGGCGCACTTGTCGGGACATCGGGGCATGTATGGCGTGCTCACCAGCTAGCAAGCGATTATGCCTCCACATATATACATCGAGATTTCCACACTAATTGGCCCACGATTGGCGAATAAAGTCCTGTGGACACGCAAAGTCGTTTGCGGGTAGAAAGTAGCGTTCTGCGCCCGTCCGAGCGGCTTATTCTATTTGGTCCGTAGAAAGCTCACGTGAGGGCTTGGGAAGCGACAAAACAAGCGAAGCCCGAGTCTTCCCCAAGACTCGGGCTTCAAGATCTAGCGGTCAGTTCC
>CBDTVC010000084.1:0-8426 GCA_965363925.1 uncultured bacterium
GTGCTAGATCGCCTGTTACTTGCGAGTGATTCGGTCAGTTTCGACGTGCCCATCACGGCATCGTTTACCGAAGTGCAAATATGGCCACTGAATCCTCCATTCGACTGACTAATGACAATTTGTGACGGAGATATGGCGGCCGAGATCTCGACTCCTAGAGGCACCAAACGCAACCGAGCCCACGACAACCGAAATTCCGAGGACCCGGTTCTCGTTGTTCACCCAATGAAAACGCTACGGAATCGAAATCTCCTTTAGATCCCATACGCCGTACCCTACCTGCGCCGCCCAAGCAATTCTCGTTCTTCCCATTCCAACAGCGAACAGATCACCAAAGCCGGTGCTTAATGGAGGCGAGACTCGTTCACCATCAAAGATTGCGTCTATTCCGATCGCAACCAGATCGTCCCCGACAACAGTCGCACTAGCTCGCGCCGTCCACGGAATCTCACCTTTGAACATCTCAATCTGCCAATTCGATTGATCACCTACGAACGAATACAAAACCTGATCGACACTGTCGATGCGAACGTAGACCCGTTCCTCGGAGAACCTCAGCAACAGAGGTTCTCCCATCGCGTCAGCCGGATAGGAACCACGTGGATCCGGAACTGTCGAGACGGTCGGCATGAAGTAGTTGTTCACGACGAAGTACTCAAGTCCATCAATGCTTTCCACTCTGTCCACCCGCACCTTAAACGAGCTTGCGAACGGAAAACCCTCTTCAGTCGACCGAGGATCAACAAGCTCGTAGGTCCATGTTAGCCCGACTTCCAGCGGAAAATACGTCGAGGCAAGAACGGCATCACCGGTATTTATTGTGACCTCCGACATCCCAAAGGGCATATCAGAACCGTCTGACAGCCCCAGCAGCTCACACGAGCTCGAAACGCCTAGAAGTGCGAGAGCAAGTGCTGCTCCAATTGGTGCCAGATAATTCATAACACTACCTCTGTTTGCTAGTAGACTACTGAAATCTATTCATGGCTCCCGTCGTGACCAAGCCGTCCAATGTAACGCGGTACAAACACTTACCGTTGCTTCACAACGAGCGATAGCGATTCGATCATTTGGTCAATGTCATTCGACCGTTGTAGTTAAACTCGCCGGCCGTCAGCCGGTATAGATACGTTCCGCTTGTCAGGCGTCCCGGAGTGAAAGTAACCGTATGCGCTCCGGCGTTCTGGAATTCATCAACGATAGTCGCCACTTTTCGACCGAGAATGTCGAAGATGGAGATGTCGACATTCCCGTCGTTCGGAATTGAGTATTCGATTACGGAATAGTCGCTGAACGGATCAGGATAGTTCGAGACCGCCACTTCAACATCCTCAATGCTCGCTCCCTTGCTCAGAGTTGCGTTTGAGCCAGGCACGAACCCGAGCCTATCCCTGAACAGTGTTTCCATCACCGACAGATCCACCTCGTCCACCCGTAACTGGCCAGCCATCATCTTGTAGACGCGCTCGGCGTTATACGAATCGTCGAGATCCACCAGGTACGCATGGAACAAGTGTTTGGCAATCCCTGCTTTGTCGTCGATCGAGAAATCTTCACTCTTCAGCAATCGCTCACCCACAGGCACTCCGGTACGCTTGTCCGATCGAATCAACTCCCTCGTTTCGAGAACTTGAGCTTTACGAGCAATTCTAGGGTCCAAATGATCTCGGTATGCGTCTGCAAGAGTGAACGCATTTTCACGTCCAACCTTCAAAGCGTCGTTGAATAGCTTGACAAACCTTGCTGGGGTAAGTTCTCCAGACGGCTCGTCATCCAACATCGTTTTGTTAGGGTCACTTGAAAGATACGGCTCGTAGTCAATAGAGCTCCCGTAACCGGAATCGGTGTAGAAACGACCGAGAGACGGCGGAACGCTCGCCCAATACGTGTTTTCGCCTACAAACTCTCCACCAGTTGTCGCGCTGACCTCGTATGTACCGTTGTCAAACATCGTATTGTCGCCACCGAACCCAGTAGAGTTGTCTCCAGTCTTTATGTACCCGTCGAGATAGACGGCAATTCCGTAGTTGTCGCTATCCTCAATGACAATGTCGCCAGCGAGCGCCGCAGTTCCGAAGTACACGGTACTGTTGTTACGAACCCAGATGCCGCTAGCATTACTAAAGAAAGTGCCATCCACGAACGTGACGTCTTCCGAGTCATCAATGTAGGCACCGTAAGAGCCGTTGTCGTCCAACTCGAAATCAGTGACTGTACCGCCCGCCCCCAGCCACATTTTCAATCCGTGGTAATAATTCAGATTACTCTTCACGTTCTTCAGCGTCACCGAAGCGTCATTGACCATAATGCCATACTTCGAACCGTTCAGATTAACGTACTCCAGCCTCGATCCATCCGCACCAGACCCGTACATATATAGGTAATCGAATTGTCCCGAGCCGGACTTCTGGACGTTAATCTGATACTGCGAATTGCCAACCATCGTAACCTTACCTCTTGAAAATATGTCTGCGTATTGCGCAAACTTGAGCGTCGTACCTCCACTGACGATTAACTCCTTTCCGCTTGCAATCTGCCACGTTCCATCGATGTTCACGGTACTACTGGCGGACAACAAGATGTCATGGGTCGTCTGCCCAGAAGGATCGGGGTCAGGATGTTGATACACCGCTCCAGCTTTGTCGCCATCCGAAAGCGTACGTAGCGGAGTTATCAGTTTTAAGTTGTTGGTTGCGAACATCATTGTGTATTTATTCACTGGGTATGACTGATTACCCGTATGCGCAAGACCGAGTACGTGTCCGAGCTCGTGAATCAATACATCGGCGTAGTCTGTCGCTACACTGGTGCTTCGACTGGTTTGGGCGGTCGCGCCGTAATGCCAGCCAGCGAATGGGTCGTCGTGATGAAAAATGATGTCTGCCGACTTGATCGTTCCATTTCCGTCAAACTGCTCGTTCGTCCAAGCCTCCGCAAGAAAATAAGGCTCCAAATTGGCCCAGAGGATGACACTGTTGTCGTTGTTTGAAAACCCTTCTGTTGTCGTCGCGGTCACCGTGTTGAAAAGGTCGCGTGCGTAGTTGAGGTCATCCCAAACTGCAAGTGATTCGTCAATGCGCGCAATGTAGTCGCTCGAAGAGCCGCTACCCGGGGCACCAGAGTGATTGTATTTGAACTGAACCGGAACTTTGGTGAGATCCCAAGACATTGGGCCCAAATCTGTGCCTGCTAGATATGTATATGTGGCAAATCCGCCGTCCAAGTGACATTGTGATCCAGGCGGGCACAGAAGCGATTCCGTTTTGGATGCCGAAGCCGAACGACCTCCTCTTACGGGAAGTTCGACCGGGAATGTAGTGCGTGAGCCATCAACTACCTCTTTAATCCAACTCTTGAAATCGCCGACCGAAATGGCACTCTTATCAAGCTTATCATCGACAATTCTGTACGCGCCGTTGTAGAGCCCGTTCAGCTCGTAAACACCGTCGTTCAGAATTAGAGCGATGACTACTCTTTGGCCTTTCGCAAAGCGGGGGCTTACGTGCTCAAAAAGAAACGTGTCCCCAGTCGCAACGCCATATCGACGAAACGTGATGACTTTTTCGTCCGAGAGCCCTATTACCGGATCATTCACTGATAGTGTAATGTCTGCGTAACCAACACCCTGGTCCGCTCCGGATAAAACTCGATTCCCAGGATTGTCCCGTCCACAACGACGGACGCCGTCTTCATTGCGAACTCAGTAGAAATGCGGTTAACCGTGCTCGCAACAGAACGCTGAGGAAACGTCAGAAATAATAGTAAAGCGATCGATAGAATAAGGCGAACTGTAGATTTCATGATTCCTGCCTCCGATACCTTAGACAAACTGTAGTTCGGGTCGATTCCCGCTAATCAGTACCCACCACGATTCAGCAATGGGCTTGCGATGTAGGTCTGGCTAAGAACTGCGTCGCCACTCAGACAATCTGTAATCTTTGTAAGCCGAGAATTAGAAGAGATGCTGAGCTATCACGACTTGGTGCGGGAATCTCCACCTCGTGGAATACTAAGACCGGGCAGTGTATCCAACACGAAGGTCATGTGGAGAGTTGGGCCCAGAATTGAAAATGAGGGCATCCCCTACAGCGCGTTACTACATTCGCCCACACATCCATTCGGTGATATCCTAGATGGTGCCTCTGAATGCTCCGAGACCGAAAGTATTGTCACCGAGGGCGCCTGCGTCAAAGGCGAAGACGAATTCGAAAGTCTACTCGGATCTTGTAGCGAAATGGATTCTGTCAGTTCAGTCAACGGGCCCGTGATGTTGATTTAATGGTCGCGATATCTGATCTCTTGTGGCAAAATCGATTGAGGCAGCGGGGAATCCAGGGCCGATCCACGTGGTATGTAGATAGACTTTCGGGTTGTATAACCCACGCTTGCACCGGACAACGGTCTGTGTTTACTAGGATAGTATCGTTGGAAGGCCTTTGGATCGGAGGGTGTTTTCGGCGTCGTTCCGTTGCCGGTGAAGCGCCCCTACGTTAGGCTGCCCGGGTTAGCGAGGTCGTCCGACAAGTAGTAGTCTCTTGAGGCCATCGTAGTTTCCTCTGTCGGCTTTCCGGAGCGCGGCTATGTATTTATGGCGTGCGGTGCCTTCTTCGTCAAGACTACTACTCTTCCAGTCGAAAACGGGGCGTCGATTTTCTCGAAGGAATAGGTCGCACCAGAGCCGAGCATGGCGTCCGTTTCCGTTTGGAAAGGGATGAATGGAGACTAATCTGTGGTGCAGTCGCAGCGCAATTTCGTCAACGGTATAGGTCTCATTCTCAACCCAATAGCCTGCGTCATCGATTAGTTTCTGTATTTGAACGGCGATCTGATTTGATGTCACTCCGATATTCTTGTCGGTTAGGCGGTATTTTCCTGCCCACTCCCACGTCTTGTCAAACATGCGGCCATGGAGATCCCGGATCATCCCGGGATCTAACGCAGACTTTCGTGTTGTCTGAGTCCATCGAACAGCCTCGATGATGTTCTGTTGTTCCCAGGCATTGAGTTCCGCACGAGTGCCAATGTGTTGTGGTAGGAGATCCGCTGCTTCATCAGCGTCGACCGGTGTTGCGCCGTCGGGTTCGTTTTCAAACATTCCAAAAATCCTGGCCGCGTGTCCTTAGAAGTTCTTGAGCCAATTCCTCAATCTGCAAGTTGGACTCGCGTCTAGTAATGCTCTGTGACTCAAGCTCCATTGAGTCTGAGACCCGAGATACGAGAGATTGCGCTGAAGTCCACGCCTGGCTTTCCGTGAATTGCTGTAGACTTGTTCGCGGAACGATGTGGTATACCAGTTCGCAGTCCATTGCGTCTGCCAAGCGCCGCAGTGAGTTGAGTTGAATAGTCCCCTTTGCTTCGTTTAGTTCGGCACTCGTGACAGCGTTCTTGGAAAGCTCAGTCCGTTCGGCGAGTTGCCTCAGAGACATTCCAAGCGCTTTTCGAATTGTGCGTATCCATCCCTGAGGCGGCGTCGTGCGCTCGCGCTGCGATTGTATTGGAACCAATAGCGCGTCTAGTTGGCGAATTTGTAGGTCGTGAAAGTTTGCCACTGCGGACCTCTGTTCGTTATTGTGCCGTTACAATGGTACGAATTAATTTGTTACGAACCATTATAGTAGTTCATTAGAGCTAATATCGTGCCATTACAGTGGTGCTATTTATGAGTCCGTAATAACTCTACGCTATAGAACAGAACATAAATCGTTATTTGAGGCAAAAGAGCAAGACCAACTAGAAGACGCGAGCAACGGGCTGCAGAAAACAATAATAAATTGGAAAAACGTAACGATATCAACACGAAAGGATGAGATGAGATAATTTGGAACGTCATCTCGGGACAGCCTAACCAAGGCTTGGACCAGACAAACCCTCATGCGCGATGTTGATTGGATCGGCGTGATGACTGGTCAACTTCACGATGGGTAACCGGCGGGGGTTTGCAGGTCAAGCCTCCCTACGTTATACAGCGGGCACGTTTGTCCGAAAGTACAGTGATTGGATCACGGTCGCGAGGACCTAACTTGAAGAAAGCAGGATCAAATCTAGAGAGAATAACGATCGAGAATGGCAAACGATCTGGCCGACCGTGCATACGAAGTAGTAGATTCGCCGTGCATGATCTGCTTGAGTATTTGGCGTCGGGCATGGCCATCGAAGAAGTCCTTCAGGATTTCCCACAATTGGAACTGGAGGACATTTTGGCTTGTTTCGAATATGCTGCAAACGAAATCAGGAGTCGGCAATAGATTGGTGGTAGTTGAACCGATTTAGTATAGAACAGTTAGACTCCAAATCAATTGTCCAACCAGCGGTCCAATGCTAAAAACGATCGAAGCGGTTCTAGAGAAGGATGGTAGTCTCCATCTGCTCGAAAACATTGAATTGTCGCAGTCCAAGCGCGTCCTCGTGGTATTCCTCGAAGAGGATGCAGACGCGAACGGAGTCTCAGATACCGCGCGTCTCAGTGAGGCTTCTCTTGCCGAGGATTGGAATCGCAAGCAGGAGGACGAGGCATGGCAGCACCTCCAGTAGGGAGCGTTGTTCTCGTCCGGTTTCCGTTTTCAGATCTATCGGATACCAAGTTGCGCCCGGCAATCGTGCTTGCGGACGCCGGTCGGGGAGACTTCGTACTCAGCCAGGTCACGAGTAACTCGTATGCAGATCCCGCTGCGATCGAACTCCGTGACGAGCACTTTGAAAGTGGAAGCCTAAACCGAATCAGCTATGTCCGTCCGGGCAAGCTCTTTACAGCAAACGAAAAGCTGATTGTTCGATCCGTTGGACTACTGGACCTGCCGATTCGTAAGAGCATCGTTGATTCTATTGATCGTCTATTGCGGAAGAGCCTATCGTAATCGTCGCGTGCCCGCTGCATAACCCAGGCTTTGACCAGACAAACCCTCTGGCGCGTTTTTGATTGGATAAGCGAACAAGCTTGATCAACTCCACCTTGGTCGACGGGCGGGGTTTGCAGGTCAAGCCTTACACGTTATCTCGCAAGACCGAGCAAGCGTTAGCCGGTGGACGTGCTAATCCGTTACCGGTTCACCCGGCCTCACAATGCTAATCCTCGATGCATGATCGCCACCGTCGTACCAGATCACGATCGTGGCTGATGCGTCGGAATATTTGTCTGGTCGTGGAGGATGAGCCGCGGATTTCGTCGACTCTTCGATATTCCTTGCGATGTCATCATCCGGATTGCCTAGAATGTCGTATACATTCCGTCGTGACGATCCGATCCGAATACCGCGTGGTGTCAAACCCGGGTAGGGTGCGGCGACGGTAACTTCGATAGCGGGCGCAGTGCGCTCGCCCAGGCCACGAAAGGTAATCTCCGTCGTCGCACCCTGCCTCGTCGAATAGACTACCCCAGAGCAATCGCAGTCACCGATCCACGATTCATCTGGTGCACCGAGGTTGGATCGAATGTCTGCCAGAGTTTCATCCAAGCGAGCGGGGAAGAAGCCTTCAAACTCATCAGTCGCGGAGCGTGAGTCGAATAGAGTACATCCGCCGACCAGCGAAGCAAATAAGGCAAGAACTAGCGCGTTTCTCATCTTGAAGATCTATGTCAAGGTGTCTTTGGAGACCAATTGAGCACGGTACCGCTATCTTTGACAACCGTGACGACGACCGGATTCCATTGGGCCGTACTTTTGGGCGACATGCCTCGGTTTTTGTCCGATTCTGATGCAATAATCTTCGACCTAACCCGAGGGTTGCAGGGATCGAAACTGCAGGATCCGCGTTTCTATGGTCTAATCAACTACTGCTTCCAATGCGTCGCGATCAAGTCTATCATTCTGACCCAGAGATTCTTGGGGGAACTCCAGTATTCACGGGTACTCGTGTGCCGGTGCAAAACCTTCTGGATTACATTGAAGGCGGTGAGACCATCGACGAGTTTCTCGAGGGCTTTCCGGGCGTCTCTCGGGATCAAGCAATTGCATTTCTTGAGTTGGCAAAGGATGCGCTATTGGCGAGCTAATGCGAGTACTGCTCGACGAGAATCTTGATTGGAGGCTCAAGCGATCGTTCGATTCCTCGTTTGAGGTGCGAACAGTTCGCGATGTGGGCTACTCGGGTCTGCAGAACGGCAAACTATTGCGAGCAGCAGCGCCAGACTTTGACGTGTTCGTCACTCTGGATCGCAATCTGCAGTATCAGCAAGACCTCGCAAGTTTAGACTTGGCAGTTGTTGTGATCCGCAGTGTTCACAGTCGCCGACGTGAAATTGAGCCATTGATGGGCAAGGTGAATGAGGCGGTTCGGCAATCCGTGCCGGGAAGGGCGATAGTGGTTGCGAGATAACCCAAGCTTGCACCGGGCAGCGCCCGGAGCATGTGGATCGGAAAAACGCCGATCCACGAAAGCCCACTCTGCGGACTCTTCGGCGCGGCGCAGCCGGTGAAGCTTCCCTACGT
>CBDTVC010000085.1:0-8393 GCA_965363925.1 uncultured bacterium
ATCGGATCTTACTCTTCATCGTTTCCTGATTTGATTTCCTTGCTCGCTAGACGCGAGAAATCTTTTACAACGCTGACAGGTATTCATAGCTGGCCCGTACGCTGGCAAGCGCATCATCTGGATTGTCGTGCTCAACGACGAAATATTTCAGACCAGCGGTATCCGCCATCGAGAAGATCTTCTCAAAATCGATAACGCCTTTTCCGACGTCGACCATTGACCCATCCGCCATTCGATCTTTGACATGGCAAAGCGGGAAACGTCCCGGATATTTGGCAATGTAGGCCAACGGGTCCTGTCCGCCGTCCGTAATCCAAAACAAATCCAGTTGAAAATTGACCAGTTCGGGATCGCATTCCTCAAGCATCACGTCGAACGGAATCTGTCCATCCAGTGCTTCAAACTCAAACGCATGGTTGTGATACGCGAGCTTCACTCCACCCGCCTTACACTTCCGACCAAGGTCGTTCAGTTGACCACAAACGTTCTTGTAGCTTTCCACACTACCGCGGAGCGATTCATTCATCCAAGGGACAATCAGGTATTCGTGCCCGACAATTCCCGCCGCTTCAATGTGATCATCGCCGCCGTCAAGCATTTGCTCCAGCGAAATGTGAGCGGATGGAGATGTAAGCCCGGCGTCATCGAGCATCTGCCTGATCTGTGCAGGTGAATGGTCGAAATAACCGGCGAACTCCACCTGATCGTAACCGATCTCATTCAGCGAAGTCAGGACGGCCGGAACGCCCTCCTTCATTTCGTTCCGGAGCGTGTACAACTGCACGCTGATCTTGTCAAGCATCTTTGCAGCGGACACCTTGGAAGCCGATTGCTCGGCGGCCTTTTCGGCGCATCCGAGAAGCGACGACGCAGTAACACCAAGCAGCGACGCAGCGGCTGCCTGGCCAATAAAACGGCGGCGGTTGATTCTTCCCATTCAGAAAACCTCAGATTATTATTCGAGGCCAAAATAGGACAATTGACCGTTTCAGACCAGAAGCAATGAACGCCGCCGAGGTTCAATCAGCTACGAGTGCATCTTTTTGCGGATGGTCGAAAGTCCAAATGGAAGATATAAGGGACACGTACGCACGAGGCTCGTCAAAACAAAAACCACCGCCAACACGCCCAGAATGATCGCCAACGTACCGGAAATGGCACCAGTGAAGTACAGCACCGCTATCACAACTGCAACGAGGCCGCGAACTGCCCGGTCAATTGTACCCATGTTCTTTTTCATCGATCTCACCAAAAATGTTAAAAGAGACTAATTCCTAAGCCGACCAACGTCGCGATACCGAGACATAGCAAACACACCATACCGACCTTTAGGACTTTGGTCATTATCTAATCTCGTTCGATACGTGAATGCCCTTGGCGTTCCTTCAACGCGAATGCCGAAGGCTCTGCTTAAACGTGAATGCCGAAGGCACTCCTTAAGCGTGAATGCCGAAGGCTTTGCTTAAGCGTGAATGCCGAAGGCATTCCCTAAGCATGGTAAGGCCAGATTAAGTAGGTCTCTGTGACCCAGGTCACGCCCAATCACGATTTGTGCGACAAGCGGGACAAACCCTCCGAATCAATAATACCGATCGAACCGCGAGAAAGCTGCACCATCGACTGTTTCTCGAAGTCTTTCAACAGACGACTCACCACCTCTCGCGAAGTGCCAAGATCCGTCGCAATGTGCTCGTGTGTTCGCTGAATGGGACCTCCAGACCTACCAGCCTCGTCGACCAGGTACATTGCCAATCGAACATCCATTTGACTGAAAGCAATTTCCTCGACGAGTTCAATAACGCTGCTCATTCGTCCGGCGAATAGATCAAACACGTACCGACGCCAACCGCTGTAGGTGTCCAACCATAGCCGAAAGTCTGTCGCTGAAACAAACCAGGCGTCTATCTCAGTTTCTGCGACGGCAAATGCAGGAAAGTAGCGATCACTCGCGAGGCACGAGGCAGTCAAGACACAACTATCGCCTCCGTCAATCCGATACAAGGTTAATTCCCGGCCAGAATCGCTCATTTTGTAGACCCGTGCGGTACCTTCAATCACGATCGGTAAGCCAGCGCATTGGTCCTCTTCCATGCAGATGAATTGTCCTGCATTCAGATGGACACGCTTGGCCGATTCCGCAAAGACTCTCCGAAACTCAGGATCAGCATCACGTAAGAAGGGAAGTTCTGATTCGTCGCTGTTCATTTTCTGCTTCCTAATTATTGGCCCGCCCAATTTACGATACTGAATACGAATGCACAGGCTATGTTCGAGACAGAATACAAAACCGACTATCCGAAACACTCCGTAACTTGACGGATCGTTCCACAATGTGCATCAGATGATTTCTTCCGACAGCTGGCATCAACGATGGCATCCCTTACGTCAGGAGTGGGTTGTCTACTCGGCGCACCGGAGCACGCGCCCCTGGGTCGGACAAACCGAAAGTCAGTCTACGCCCGTTCCAGCCTTCGATCCGGATTGCTATCTATGCCCTGGTAACGAGCGATCTGGCGGTCACGTCAACCCAGAGTACAACGGAGTCTTCGTGTTCGATAACGACCACCCTGTCGTTAGCCCGGATGCACCTGCCGCGCCAGAAACAGGAGGTTTTTATCGGGCAAGTCAAGCACATGGCATCGCTCGCGTAATTTGCTACGACAAACGGCATGACCTCACTTTGACCAAGATGCCGTTGTCGAAGGTCACACCCGTCTTTGCGGAATGGCGCAAACAAACGCGCGAGCTGGGGGCATTGCCTGAAATCAAGTTTGTGCTCGTGTTCGAAAACCGGGGCGAGGTGGTTGGTACTTCATCGCCTCATCCCCACTGCCAACTTTACGCGACAAATTTTGTATTCAAAAATGTCGAACTCGAGCTAGAAGCCCTGGCGAAAGAGCCCGACATTTTTGAACAGATCGTGGTCGAAGAGCGAGTCGGCCAAAGAATGGTTGCTGAGAATGAATATGCTTTTGCGTTTGTGCCGTTCTTTGCACGTTATCCGTACGAAGTATGGATCATGCCGAAGAAACGACACGCCGATATGCGATCCGTGACCGATGCCGAACTCGGCGGACTCGCTGACGTGTATCTGCAAGTGACACGGCGTTTTGATGGACTATTCGGTATCCCTTTTCCGTTTGTTATGAGCCTCTATCAGGCACCGATGGACGGAACGGATTACGACCACTATCACCTGCACTTCGTTTTCCTTCCTCCTCTCCGACAGCCGGGTATCCAGAAATTCCCGGCGGGTCCTGAAATCGGAGGCGGTAACTTCATGAACGATACACGTCCCGAGCAAAAAGCAGCCGAATTGCGGGCCGTCCAGTTGCCGGAGGACACGGCATAACTCTATTCGTGCGTTTTGACCCTTAGTGACAAAAACGAACCTTCCTCAACTCATCTTCGATCATAGTCCTTGCTCCGTCAAGAAACGCCACCGCCCACAATGAATCACGACGCCGTTCGCACGTTCCTCAGTGAACTCGGCGAAGCTGTATCCCTGGAAACCCGGAAGATCCTGGTTGACGTGCCGCTTGAAGTACGGACTCGTGTGCATGGCCACGCAGGCTCGGATATCATTTACGATATCGACCACCGAGTCGAGCAAGTAGTCGTCAAATACATGCAGGAGAATGCTCAGCGCTTTGGCGGCATTGTGCTGATCGCAGAGGGAATTGGAGAATCCGAAAAAACCATCTACCCAGCTGAACTGCCTGAAGACGAAGCGGCACTACGGATTATTGTCGATCCGATTGATGGTACCAGGCCGATCATGTACGACAAACGTTCGGCATTCTTCCTGGCGGGAGCGGCGCCAAACAGCGGACCTTCAACGCGCCTTGGTAACATCGAAGTTGCTACCATGGTTGAGATCCCCACTACGCGGGCAGCATCAATGGACTCACTCTGGGCAATCCGCGGAGGCGGAGCCAGAGGGGAACGGATCAACTTCTATTCTAGGGATAGACAGTCGTTCGTACCTCAGCCATCATCAAATCCGAGTATCCATCGCGGGTTTGTACAGTTTGTGCGGTTTTTCAGCCCTGGCAAGGGCGAGCTTGGTCTCATAGAAGACGAGCTGATGATGCGGATATTCCCGGCTGCCAAAAATGGAGAAAACCTCACTTTTGAAGACCAGTATCTCTCCACAGGCGCTCAATTGTACGAAATGCTAACGGGCAAAGATCGATTTGTCGCCGATGTCCGTACTGCCCTGTTCGCCAAATTTGCCAATGAGGGCAAACGAACCGGACACCCATGCCATCCGTACGACCTCGCAGCAAGCCTCATCGCAACGGAAGCGGGAATTATAATGACGTTGCCTGGTGGCGAGCCGTTTGACGCCCCGATGGACACCCTCTCCGGAGCGGACTGGATTGGGTACGCGAATACAGCCATCCGGCAGGAAGTTGAAGCCGACCTAACCGCGCTGCTTTCCGAGCACGGACTGCTTAGTTGATCCTATGAAACGTAAACACAACGATCGGATCAGTTCGTTCTTCGGGCCGGATAGAATCGTCGTGTCGGGTTCGGCCCCCGGACGCCTCGACGTGATGGGCGGTGTTGCAGATTACTCCGGATCCCTGGTTCTTGAATATCCGATAGCCGAATCGACGCGTGCATATGTAGCACTGAGGAATGATCGCATTTTTCGCGTCCAGACAGATTCGATACCGGTTGCTTCAGGGGTAAACGAAGTGGAAGTCCGACTGCCCAAACGTTTTTCTTACCGAACGGTAACAAACCTTTTCCCAAACGAGTCGCGCTGGGCCGCGTATGTGGTTGGGTGTGCTGCCGTTCTGGAAAGGAACGTTGGGGTTCCAATTACTGGCGCGGATATCTTGATAG
The DNA here is from genome assembly GCA_965363925.1 of uncultured bacterium. Classification (GTDB taxonomy): domain Bacteria; phylum Bacteroidota; class Rhodothermia; order Rhodothermales; family JABDKH01; genus JAGQWL01. Next base: position 4,855 of record CBDTVC010000085.1, read on the forward strand.
AAAGCGACGTCCCTGCGGGACGCGGAGTATCCGCCTCGGCGGCACTCGAAGTCGCCACGATGGCCGCCTTCTGCAACGCCTACGACGTCAAGCTGGAAGACACTCAGCTTCCCGTTCTCTGCCAACTTGTTGAAAACGTCATTGTGGGCGCTCCCTGTGGTTTAATGGATCAGACGGCGAGCTACCTTGGCAGGAAAGACGCGCTGTTGCCGATACTCTGCCAGCCACAAACGGTGCGCTCGCCAATTCCCTTGCCGGAAGGCATCTATGTTGTCGGCATTGATTCACAGGTCAGTCATTCGGTGAGCGGTTCGGCGTATTCCGACGCACGGACCGCCGCGTTTATGGGGTACGAAATCATCAGGAAGCACCTTCGTCAGTCACGACCATTTAGTGGTTACCTGGCAAACATTTCGCCTCACGAATTTAACGAAGAATTCCGGAGGCTGCTGCCCGAACGACTGACGGGGCGATCGTTTCTGCGCCGCTACGAACGCACCATCGACGCCGTGACGAGTGTTAAATCCAGAAAGACTTATGCAATTCGAGATTCAACGGCCCACCCCGTTTACGAGAACGCACGCGTACATCGATTTGTCGACGCTTTGCGGCAAATCAATAAACAGGTTGGTCGCAAACGTCGGTCGATGATAGCGGAAGTCGGCTCCTTGATGTATCAATCACACGACGCCTATTCCACGATTGGGCTAGGGCACCCAACAACCGACCAGATTGTTGTGGCAGCCAGAAGTGCAGGACCAAGCCAAAACGTTTTCGGCGCCCGGGTTACTGGAGGGGGTAGCGGTGGAACCGTTTGCCTGCTCGTTGCCGGCAAGAAAGGACTTCGCGCAGCAAAGAAGATTGCAAAGCAATGTACGGGCAGCACCCGGTTGTTCGCCCAGAGCAGCGAGGGTGCGCGCTGGAGAAGGGAAAACAAACGCCGCTAGACAAACGTCAACCAACCATGGTCGTCAGGCACTCGGTTCCGGGCGATGTCGAGATAGCGCCGCTGAATCTGAAGCGTTATCTCTCCCGCCTTTCCAGGCCCGACAGGAATCCGGTCTACACTTCGAATAGGTGTTACCTCCGACGCCGTCCCCGTAAAGAAGAGCTCGTCACAGTTATATAAACTCTCACGCGGGACGGTTTCTTGGCGCACTTGAATCCCGAGGTCGGCGGCAATCTTAATAATTGTGTCGCGTGTGATCCCGCGAAGAGACGTGCCGTCAATTTGCGGCGTAACAATCTCACCGTTCTCGACGAGAAAGATGTTTTGTCCGCTCCCCTCACTGACAATTCCACTGGGCCCCAATGCGATGGCTTCAGTGTACCCGTTTGCGATGGCCTCCATTTTCATTAGCTGCGCGTTGTTGTAGTGCCCCGCAGATTTTGCGCTGGTTGGAAACGTGTTGGGCGCCGGGCGAGTCCAACTCGAGACACAAACATCAACACCTTGCGTTAGCGCCTCTTCTCCGAGGTAAGCCCCCCACGGCCAACATGCCAGATACGCCTCGATAGGACTATTGCGCGGATCCATACCAACGGCACCGTAACCACGCAACACCATCGGTCGCAAGTAACACTCGTTTAACTTGTTAGTCCGAATGAGGCCGCGGCTGGATTCCGCAAGTTGCTCGTGCGAATACGGGACCTCCATTCGGTAGGTCCGACACGAATCATACAGGCGCTTGAGATGATCGTCCAGCCGAAAAATCGCTGGGCCGCTCGCAGTTTCGTAACACCGGATTCCTTCAAAAATCGATGACCCAAACTGTACCGCAAGGCTCAACAAATGCACCTTGGCATCGCCCCACTTAACAAGTTCGCCATTGTGCCAAATCCACTCAGCCTCCGGAAAAGTCCCACTCATAATTCCTCCAAATTCTAAAGTACCGACGCTCTTCCCCTCTTCTCTTCTTCTTCTCCTCCTATCCTCTTCCCCTCCTATCCTCCGCTTCAAACCAGCGCCTTAATCCACCCGCCATCCACGGGAATCGACGTGCCCGTAACGTATCTCGCCCGCTCAGACGCCAAGAAAGCAACAACAGCCGCAAATTCTTCAGGCTCACCAAGCCGGCCCAACGGAATCTCAGATTCCCAGACCGCGGCAGCCTCTTCCACCGTACAGCCTTTCTGCTCTGCAAGCTTACCTGCTAATTCGACAAGTCGTTTTGTCCGCGTGTAGCCGGGCATCACGTTGTTTACAGTTATTCCGAATACACCGACTTCATTGGCGAGCGTCTTCGCGAGTCCAGTCACTGCCGCGCGCACTGAGTTGGACAGAATCAGGTTTTCAACCGGCTGCTTAACGGCAATGGAAGTAATGTTTACTATCCGTCCCCACCGTCGCTCCTTCATTCCAGGCAACACGCCGCGGATCAGGTTAACTACACTGTCAAGATTGTTGCGGATGGCCTTGTCCCACGCTTCTGCGTCGAGCGACTCAAACGGACCAGCAGGAGGCCCTCCGCTGTTCGTCACCAGTATGTCTACGCGGCCAAATTCCTTAAGCGCAGCATCAACGACCGTCTGGACGCCGACTGAGGAGCTGAGATCAGCGGGAACTGCAATAACTTTCGCGCCTGTTTCAGTCGCCACTTCGTTTCGCGCTTTTTCGAGAGTGTCTATTCCTCGAGCACAGATCACAATATCAGCGCCTTCAGTGCCAAGCTCCTTGGCAACAGCAAGCCCAAGACCCTGACTCGAGGCCGCTACCAGCGCAACTTTCCCAGTTAGTAAAAAATCCACCGTCTGTACGAGTTAATTCAAAAACTAAACGTCAATGTAACGTGGTTCTGGCATCCAAAGAAACTCGGTTGCTGGCCACTAAGCCGCTTTGCACGCTACGACCTGAACGACCGAACTGTCTCCGCTGTGATAGTCGCCTTCCTGGACGTCACGTACGACGTCTTGTGCAAGTTCAAGGTCAAGTCCGACAAAAAGCGTCTTCATTTCGCTGAGTGAGTAGAGCATCTCCAACATTGGCGGACCACCTGTTCCATAGTTCAACTGGTCAGGCGAGTACGCTTCCAGGACGAGAACACCACCGGGCCTGAGCGCCTTGACCGCATCGCCGTAGACCTGCCGCCGAAGTGCCCGTGGCAGGTGACAGAAGATCGATACAATTCCGTCCCATTGATTGACGCCCAAGCTGTAATCCGCTAAATCCGAGTGTATCGTCTCGATCGTAACGGCGCGGTCAGTCGCAAACTGTTGAGCTTTTTTCAACCCGACATCCGACGAGTCCACACCGGTGACCCGGAATCCTTGCTCGGCCAAAAAAACTGCGTTGCGTCCCTCTCCTTCTGCCAAACACAGAACCTTTCCCATCGGGATTCGCGATGCATTCGCCCGCAAGAAATCATTGGGCTCCGTTCCATAGGCCCAACCGGGCAAGTTGTATCGGTCGTTCCACATTCCAATTGTTGTCAAAAACTATCAGCCAAGTCAGGTCCCTATCACACAAGGAGCAATACAGACATTTTTCGCGATGGCCAAACCAATCAGCAATATATCGGGCGGATCAAGTTCGTACGAAC
>CBDTVC010000086.1:0-8333 GCA_965363925.1 uncultured bacterium
TGGACCTTCGTCACCAGGCGAAGAAAGGGAGTCACCGCAGCGTAGCGCGGATGGTTCAAACCGCAGCGAGGGTAAGCGATCGACACGAGGAAGAGATTCCACGTCTCGAGACTCGCGTGATGCGGGATCAGCAGATACGGGTCGTGGTGACTTGAAGAAGTCACCTGCATCATCCTCCGAAAGAGGCGAGGCTGGAGCGCGAAGTGAGCGCAGAGTTTCGGATCGATCCGGTTCAGAATCCTCAGGCAATGGCCACGACGAAGCCAGCGCGGCCCCTGCCCGTCCTGAAAAGGTGTTGTTTGTTTCGAGGCATGACGCACACACGGAATCGACACCTCCGACTAAACCGGCGAAGATTACAACCGATCCAGTTGGTACGGCCAAAAAGGACCCTGGCAGCTCAGAAGCGAAACCAGTTGCCAAAGAAACCCCGAAGTCACCGCCAAAACTCTATACGTCGCAACACGCCCCGCGGAAGGATTCGGGTGAAGGCGACGATTCTCACTGACAGGTCTGGTTAACATCAATCTAATCGCGATGAAAACCGAAGCAATTGTTGCAGAGCTGATTGACGCCGCCCGACAAATGGGCATTGATGTCAGAAACGAACGAGGTCGCTTTCGTGGCGGGCGCTGTGTAGTGTCTGACGAAGAAATGATCCTGCTCAACAAACGACAGCCGCCTGAAGCTCACCTTGCAATACTGGCCGAGAGCCTGCACGAAAAGGATATGAATAACGTGTTCCTTACCCCCGCTGTCCGGAAAGCCCTCGAGCAATCATGGGCAAGGCGTGAGCAGGTAGACGTTGAAATTGCAGACAACTAGACGACGTTGGCAGAATCAATCAAAGCGCCAAGCGTCGAAGTTACCTTGTTGGGTACAGGCACATCAACCGGAATCCCGGTGATCGGTTGCCCATGTGCTGTGTGTACATCAACGGATCCTCACAACAAGAGACTTCGGTGTAGTGCCTGGGTGAAGACCGCGGGTATCAGCATTCTGATTGACACGACCCCCGACCTGCGCCAACAGGCGTTGCGTGCCTCGATCAAGCAGCTGGATGCAATATTATTTACGCATCACCATTTTGATCACGTCGCTGGGCTCGACGACACGCGACCATACTTTTTCGGAAATCACAATCCGATCCCATGTTATCTTCGTGCGGATACCGCTGAATTGATGCGGGAGAAATTCCACTATGTTTTCCAGAACCGCGTTTATCCGGGAGTTCCCGAGTTGGAACTACACAAGGTAACTGGTCCGTTTGATGTTATAAGTCGATACGAGAATTTACCACCGGTCCAGGTCATACCTATCGAAGTGGCGCACGGTTCTTTGCCAATCAACGCGTATCGTATTGGTGACTTTGCGTATTTGACGGATACAAACTCAATACCTGAGTCGTCCTTCAAATTGCTGGAAAATCTGGACGTGCTTGTCTTGGACGCGCTACGTCATGATGCCCACCCAACACACTATACGATTGATGAGGCTGTGGCAGTCGCAAAGCGTATTGGTGCGCGGCAAACGTACTTTACACATATGACCCATTCGGTTGACCATGCTACTGAAGATGCAAAGTTACCGGACGGTATAACGATGGCATACGACGGACTTTCGTTCACAGCCGGTGGTACGAGTTAGCTTTCCTCCATGCCGCGATTTATCCGATCTCCGGAGGCCGACAATCCAGTAGCTGGCCAGAACGTTGACCCGCGCTCAAACAACCGCAGAAGGCAAAATGAAGCTGCTCATTCTAAACGGACCGAACCTGAATCTGCTTGGTTCACGCGAGCCAGACACCTACGGAGCCGAAACCCTGTCCGATGTTATCGCGGGCCTGCGTACTTCGTTTCCGCGGATCGATATTCTTGACTTCCAGAGCAACGTCGAAGGCGAGTTGATCGATCGTCTACAAGAATGTGATTCGGACGGGACAGCCGGAATAGTGTTCAACCCCGGCGGCTATACGCATACGTCTGTTGCGCTTCGCGATGCGGTTGCGTCGATTAAGACTCCGGTTGTCGAGGTACATATTTCGAACATCGCAGCGCGTGAATCTTTCCGACACACTTCGCTGATCGCACCCGCTTGTGTCGGACAGCTTTCAGGCTTTGGAACGCGAGGTTATCACCTGGCGACACAATTCTTCCTTGAATCGGCCGCTAATTAATCGGATGAGCTTTGCGTCAAGGATCGGACGACTAGCATCCGAAACAGCTGTCTACGGCATTTCGTCCGTCTTTGCCAGACTGATAAACTTTCTGCTGTTCCCGTTTTACTCGAACGTATTGAGCGTTCCTGAAAACGGCATCATCGGGACTGTTTTTGCAACGTTCGTTTTCTTGAACGTGCTTTATCAGTATGGGATGGAGTCTGCTTATCTAAAGTTTGCCAGCGACGCTGAGCATGATGAACGAGACGGTGGCACCGGGCGATCTCGGTCAAAGATCTTCAGTACGTCACTGTGGTCGCTTACGGTTTCATCCGTTGTATTCTCAGTCGTATTGCTGCTACTGCGCCATCCGGTAAGTGACCTTATTGGTCTAAGCATGCCGTGGCGTCACCTGCTCAATTACGTTGCGGCCATTGTCATTCTAGATACATTGGTAGCCGTTCCTTTTGCTGAGCTTCGCCTGTCGTCCCAGCCTAAGCGATTTGCCATCATTAAGCTGATTAACGTTTCCGTCAACGTGGCGCTCAACGTCATTCTGATTACCCAATACGGAATGGGAATCGAGGCTGTATTTATTGCTAATCTTGTGGCATCAGCAACCTCCCTGGTTCTTCTGCTTCCATCTTATGCGCAGTTGCTACGCCCGGCTTTCGACTCCACGTTGTGGAAGAACCTGATCCTGTTTGGATTGCCCTTCATTCCCGGCGGACTCGGCTACGCATTTTCTGATCGTGTCAACCTGTTCTTCCTGCAGCAGCTTTCGCCGGAACAGCTTTCACGATTCGCCCCAACAGGTGTGAGTCCGACGGATTTTACTGCTGACTACATCGTCGGGCTTTTCTGGGGAGGGACAAAGATTGCGGTCTTGATGGCACTCGTTGTGCAGATGTTTCGTTATGCCTGGCAGCCGTTTTTTTTGCAGCACTCGCGAGACACCGACGCAAAGACGTTGTTCGCCCGAGTGTTCGGATTGTTTGTCGCTGCCTGCATTTTTGTGGGCCTCGGAATTACGTTCTTCGTTGATGAACTGGTGAATCTCCCTTTGCCTGGCGGTCGAAACGTAATTGCAGCGAAATTTTACCCTGGCCTTGTGATCGTTCCGGTCCTGCTGGTGGGATACGTTTTCCAGGGGATGTACTACAACTTTTCTGCCGGCGCATACATCACGAAGAAGACCAGGTATTTTGCAACCTGCGCAATCTTTGGAGCTGTTTTCGCTGTGGTTGCTAACGCGTGGCTTGTCCCGCGGTACGGAATGTATGGTGCCGCCTGGGCAACAACGGGGGCTTACGTTGTTATGGCGGTCTCGCTATTCCTGTTCGTTCGCCGCGAGTATCCGGTGCCGTACCCGTGGGCAAAGGTGGCCGTGTTGTTCATCGTTGCAGCCGCACTCTACGCTGCATGGGTAACCAACACGTTCGCTCAAGTTTGGTACGTCGAATCGGGGTTGCTTCTTGTCTATCTTGCGGTGGTTGTGTCGACTGGCATTGTGCGCTGGGGATCCATCCGATCGGTGCTGGCCAAGCGTCCGGCCCCGTAGTACCTTCGTACCGAAACTCTTCGCATTGATCCGAGACTAATCGATAGTCAATATCGACAGTCACGATCAATGGTCAGTATCGATGGTCAGGGTCGATGGTCAGGGTCGGCGGGTTAGGTCCGACTACCTCTTGACCGCACTTTTGACGCTGATATGGGCGCGGCGCTCTCCATTCCATTCGCCCGAATACAACCGCCCCGTCACGGTGTACCGACCAAGATCTACCTCGGGTTCTTCGACGCCTTGATCAAAAATCAGTACGTAGGTATTTCTGTTGTCCGTGGTAAGAACCAACCGTGCGAATGGGAGATTCCCGAACCGTTGCGTCTGCCCATCGACCACAAAGTCGACGGCGGTATCCATAGCCTCTGGCGCGCTGCACCCGCTGGACAACAGAATTGCAAAACCAAAAAGAAGAATATTGCGGATTGGGCTCATAAAAGTGGTATTGGGGTGTGTCTCGTGTTCTTCGAACGTATTCAAGACCGCTTGACGGTTGTTGTGGCCGGGATCTGCAATTGTTAACAGTGGAGAATGCTACGGGATTCGACTTTACAATCGCTGACATTTCGTCTAATATCGGACATATCGATTGCCGATAATAGATATTGATGATAATTGGGCGGTTGTGGACTAAAATTATCCAATTTGTTCGTTGATCAATAGTGATCGGCAACATTACGTCTTTACGCGATCGTTGATTGTCGTCATGGCGACAATCGTTGAAACGCCTCCGAGATTAATGCCGGGACCAAATCGCGTACAAAGTCAGTTTGACAGTAATCTGTCAACAACTGTCCTGCAGAAACTGGGCCGGATGACTCTCCTTCGATTGGGTGCCTTCCACGAAAGTTGAGTCTCTGGTGTAAAATCCGCACACTCATCTGCAAGTTGTCAGCTATACATTACCAGCTGGCCATGTGTGTACCAACAAAACTGTTCTTATGCCTGGATACCGAAACGCTGCTTCATCCCTTTTTGCTGTTACATTCTTATTCGTTGCAGCGTGTCCTGCGCTTGCGCAAGAGGCGGTGATGCTGATGCCACCTCAATACACGTTGAACAAGGGTAGCGCCCAGGTATCCGGAGGTCCGATTCCGATACATGTCACGGATTTACTGATGGAGTCGGAATCGGGAAAAGCAGCCAGTGAAGAGTTCCAGGTATGGAAAGATTCCGGATCCCCGCGCACGTCGGCGCAGAAAGGCAATTTCACTGTCGGAGCTCAAGCGATATTCTCCGTTCAGAACCTGAAGACGAACGTCCGCGAGAACATCGATTTTACACTGAAGGAAACCAGTGATCGATTTAACATCTGGGTTGAGACCGCCGAGTTGACAAGCGGCCACGTGCGAGATCAGGAAATCGCTGCGTTGAAGGCCGGGCTCGCAGACGAGACTCCTTCTGGCTCGTACAATTCAGCTGCTGGAATCATTGTCAATAACGAAACGGTTTTCGGCAATCCGCCAGACAAAGACGGCGACTCAAAGACGGACATCTTGTTGGTGGACGTTCGAGATAATTTTGATCCGCCAACAAACAACTTCTTCACTGCGGGCTTCTTCGATCCGACAGATCTAACACCGTCAGGCAACAACAGAGACATTGTCTATCTGGATACCAATCCGGCGATCTGGAATAATGGGAATTTCAACTCGGTGAACCGATTGCTCGCTACTGCAGCACATGAGTACCAGCATTTGATCGAGTGGGGATACGACGCCAACGAGACGACATTTGTGCGCGAAGCTCAATCTGAGTGGGCAGAACTGATGAACGGGTACAATGGGCGTTCAATGGCATTCCTTGGCACCGAAGACGAGCACAAGATCCCATTCTTCACGTTCCGATCACCCGATCGTTTGCTTGATCGCGAACGAGGGCAACTATTTACGCTCTTCGCATCCGAGCAGGTTGATGTCTTGACTGCGGGCAGTATTTCTCGACAGCCGGGCAATGATCGAACCGGTTATGAGCAAGCCCTTGGTACGAGCGATGCGCTGAGGGATCTCATTATGGATTTCTTCACGGCAAACCTGCTGAATGACACATCGATCGACCCGCGATATGGGTATAGCAATCCGTTCTACGTTAGTAAGCGTACTATCGTCGACGAGACGATCGACGGGCGAACGACAAACGAGATTCCGCAACGCACGGTGACGATGGAGCCTGGCACCGTTGAATACATCAAACTTGAGAATGTCTCTGACGTCACCGTTAGTATTGATGTATCCGGTGGATTTAACCAAGAAGTCAACCGCGGCAAGATTGGCGTACGTGCGTTGACCAAGCAAGGAAGTGGGCCATATGGCACCGTCGACTTTGGGCCATCCATAACGCCAACGGACATTCCCGGAACCTTCAGCGAGGTCATCCTGATCATTGTCCACAAGGCACCGGCGATCGGTGAGCAGAACAACGTCAATCTTTCGTACTCCGTTGATTGGTCATCTGGTACCGGAAACCAATTCACAGAGTCGAAACAGTATGACGACGGAAGTCCGAAGGGAACTGCATTTATCTATAGTGATTCTGAGTCTAATCTGCTTCAGCTCGTCCAGAGTACGCTCTTCGCGCGACCTCAATACTCAGGTGACATCGTTCTCGATAACGTCCAGGTTGCACCGTACTTCCTGAATCAGTTTGGGCCAGAAGTCGACGACGGATCCGCTCGAGACTTCAAGCTGCGCGTAATGGCGGATTCAAACGGTGAGCCCAATCTTGACGAAACACTCTTTAGCCTCGATGTAGTTGACTCCCGCCCCTGGTTTGCCGGAAGCCCATACGTGTTCATCAATCTTTCGCTAACCGAATACGCCGACCAGCTCAATAATTTGCCAGAACAGTTTCACATTGGTCTTGAAGATATTGGGACAGATGAGAACCTGATGGTATTCTGGCCATCCGAGAACACTGCTCAGAACTTCTCCTTTATTGGCGGGCGCAACAACACGTCATGGACGGAGCTTTGGAGTCAGTCGCCGAACGATGTGTCGCAAACGGAAAGTGTATTTCCGATTCGTGCAGGATTTTTGATCACAGAGGTTGTTGGAATCGAGGAGGATGCAGTCGCAACTCCCAGCTTCGAGCTACGCCAGAACTATCCGAACCCGTTCAGCGGAGTGACGACGATAGACATTGCTTCACCGGAGCCGTCGGACATAACCGTCGAAGTATTTGACCTGCTCGGGCGGAAAATCGAAACCGTGACGGATGGGTTTTTCCCCCAAGGCACACATAGTATTCGCGTGGATGCCTCGAATTGGGCCAGCGGCTTGTATCTCTACCGGCTAAAAGCCAAAGACGTAACGCTTACGCGGACCTTTTCGGTTATTAACTCTAACTAAGGCCTGGTTGACAGTGCGGTTTTGTTCTAAGCGGCACCATTACTGGACGCAGTTTTGTATTTTTGGCGAACATCAGCAGTCGGGATGATTTGCGTAGAGCGGCTTAACTGACCAAAAAGCACAAAACATACAGCCAAATTGCATGTCGCGATTGATACAGACCGGCGACACACCGGCAAAGCTACGGCACAAAAATATGCGGACCTGTGCCGAGATTCTTCGACTGCTGGCACAGCAAGCTGACTTTGACGAAGAATCGCACGACATGATCGCTTATCTCGTTTTTTGTATGCGAGACATCTACAAGACGATTGATGAGAGTGCGGCAGCGTGGGACGAACGCACCTACTGGAAGAAGGCCGAAGGCCTGCGTCATAAGTGGCGTTGGGCGCGACTGTCTGCTGATGAATTGGAGAAGCGCATCAAGAAGGGTGACTGGTATGAACTGCCACACTACCTGATTACGCTGCTGCCGTATTTCTCAGGCATCACGGTAACCAGCATTACGCGTGACTCGGATTGGTGGGCGGGTGCTCACCGCGCCTTGCTAAAAGGTTCGAGTAACGAGGTAGCTAAACCAGTCGCCTAGGACCCGTGGAATCCGACCATCACATAAAAAGTGGCTCCCTACTCATCTCCGCTCCCATGATCTGGGATCCGAATTTTCGACGGACGGTCATCCTCCTTACCGAGACCGGAGAAGAAGGTAGCTTCGGATTGATCATCAACAGGCCGATCCCATTTGAGAGCGAAGAAATCAGTGAATTGTTAAGCGGCCAGTCTCCGCGACTATTCCTTGGCGGTCCCGTACAACCCGATACACTGCATTATGTGCACGACCTGGCCGGATTGATTTCTGGTGGCACCAGTATTGGAGACGGCGTAGTGTGGGGTGGCGAATTTACCTCAGTCCAATCGCTCTCTGCAAACCAAACCCTCGACGAGCAACCGATTCGTTTCTTTCTTGGGTACAGCGGATGGAGTGCTGGCCAATTGGAAGAAGAGCTTGCACGTAACGACTGGATCGTCGCACCGCTTCAACGACGTTTCGTGTTCGAAACGGGCCCTGACGAAATGTGGTCCAGTGTACTCTCTAGTCTCGGTGGCGAATACAGACTATTTGCCAATTTCCCGAGCGACCCGCGACTAAATTGATCTGGGTAAATCCGCTTCGTGGGGCCCGAATTTTTGCTTACAGGCCGAAGTACCGCCTCGTGAATTAGATATCACCAAGCTGCGGACGAATAAGCACTTCTTCAACCAC
>CBDTVC010000087.1:0-8330 GCA_965363925.1 uncultured bacterium
CAACCAGGGAAAGGTCTCCTTCATTCCTAACTCTAATCTAAGAGCGATCGAACCAGACAATGTAGCAATTGAGATCGCTGATCAGGGTCTCACGACCGTACCAAACGACTACGTATTCGTATTTGCCGGTGGCGTTCTACCGACCAAGTTCCTGGAATCCTGCGGGATTGCGATTGACACCAAGTTTGGGCACAAGTAGACCACGACCTGCCGTCGAGCGCGTAATGTCGTAGCTTGTTCGGATCGAATTGTCCGCACATCCTCCCGCTCCGCTCCGACACGACTCGTGGTTACACTCGATCAAGTAACGAAAGAGTACTCGTCAGTCAGGGCACTCGACGATGTATCGTTGCACATACCGGCTGGTACAACAGCTGTACTGATTGGACCCAGTGGCTGCGGTAAGTCCTCGTTGCTACGTACCATTAATGGCTTGATCCGACCAGATCGCGGGCAAGTTCTCGTCGATGGCTCTTCCGTTGACCCTGACTCAGTACGAGCTATCAGACACAAGATCGGATATGCTATTCAAGGCGGTGGTTTGTTTCCACACCTTACGGCATCTGGCAACGTGACGCTGCTCGCAAAACATCTCGGGATGAATGCCGACGCAATGTCACTACGTGTTAGGGAGCTGTGCCAACTCAGTCATTTTCCGGTTGATCGGCTTGAAGCCTATCCTGGACAATTGTCTGGCGGACAGAATCAACGGGTGGCCTTGATGCGTGCCCTAATGCTTGATCCGCCCATTCTATTGTTGGATGAACCGCTCGGTGCCCTTGACCCATTGATCCGCGCCGAACTGCAGGACGACCTACGTGAAATAATCCGCACGCTCAAGAAGACAGTAGTTTTTGTGACCCACGACCTGCCTGAAGCGGCTCACTTTGCGGATACCATCGTTCTGATGCGAGCAGGTAGAATTGAGCAACGTGGGACGTACACAGAACTCGTCCAGGAACCGGCGAGTGAGTTTGTAACGTCGTTTATTACCGCCCAGCAATCACTCTCGCTGCCGCATTGAGCCTTCGTCTAAACAGATCCAGATTGATCGGCGCCTGCGCCACTATTCTTGCGTTGTGGCAGTTGGTCGCCCTGCCCATTTTTGTTTCGGCGGATGAACAGCCGGAACCGTCCAAATCGAAACACGACGCCTTCGCTGCCAACAAGCCGGTAAACCCTGCGAGCGGGTCCGGGGTGACTGTCGGATCGAAGTTGTTTACCGAGTCGGTGATACTGGGCGAAATTGTCGTTCTCCTCGCACGTGATGTCGGTTACGATGCGGAAAGCCGATTCGAACTTGGTGGGACTCGGTTTGTCTGGAACGCCCTTCTCAGCGGCGACATTGATGTGTACGCTGAGTATTCCGGCACGCTTTCGCAGGAAATTTTCTCGGCATCGCTAACCGAAGCAGAAATTTCTGACTCGCTTGCCTCCCTAGGTATCAATCGCACGAAACCACTCGGCTTCAACAATACGTACGCGATTGGAATGAACCGTGAGCAAGCCCAATCTCTTGATATCAAAACGATATCAGATCTTGCCGAGCATCCTGAACTAACCTTGGCTTTCAGTAATGAGTTTCTTGATCGAACAGATGGTTGGCCGGGTTTGAAATCAGCTTACAATCTGCCCCATCGTCCGAACGGGTTAGACCATAGTCTGGCTTACCGTGGAATCGAGAACAACAGCATTGACGTAATCGATCTCTATTCAACTGACGCTGAGATCGAGTACTACAACCTTGTCGTTTTGGATGACAATCGGTCCTATTTCCCTCGGTACGAGGCCGTCTACCTGTATCGCGCCGACCTCATGGCAACGGCGCCTGCCCTTGTTAGGAGCCTTGAAGCAATGGCTGGTCGAATCACCGAAGCAGAAATGATTGCCATGAACGCGGCCGTCAAACTTGACAACGTGTCAGAACGAAACGTTGCAGCCCGGTTTCTCTCTCCAGGAACGAATGCAGAATTTACTGGTGACACGCTCGCTTCTCGGTTGCTGCAGCGAACCGTCGAACATCTTGAACTCGTGCTGATTTCACTTGGACTTGCCATTCTCTTCGCCATACCGCTGGGAATTTTCGCATCCAAGTTCACGTGGATGCGAGCGCCTGTCCTTGGACTGGTGGCAGTGCTCTATACAATTCCTTCGCTGGCACTCCTCGTCTTTATGATTCCACTGCTTGGAATTGGCGCAGTGCCTGCCATTGCCGCTCTGTTTGTGTACAGCCTTCTCCCGATGGTTCGCAATACGTACGAAGGACTCGAAGGAATTCCGACGCCTCTCAGGGAAACAGCTGACTCCCTCGGGCTTTCGCCAATGACAAGATTGCTGAAGGTCGAGTTGCCACTTGCTTCCCGGTCTATCCTTGGAGGGATTCAAACAGCAGCAGTGATCAACATCGGCACCGCGACGTTGGGGGCACTAATCGGAGCGGGTGGATACGGACAGCCAATACTCACTGGTATCCGCCTGGACGATACGGCTTTGATACTTGAAGGGGCTATTCCGGCAGCGCTACTGGCGGTGACGACGCAAGGTTTGCTTGAGCTCGCGGGTCGCTGGCTCATTCCGGCAGGCTTACGTGATTCTGAAAAGTCGACCGTATCGTAGCCTACCTCACAACAACGAACGATCCCGTGTGAATCACAGGCCCGGATAGTACTCGGAAAAAGTACAATCCACTCGTAATCGAATGATCGCTAGAGAATGCCCACGTGAAGGATTTATAATTCGTGCCCGTGGCCCCGCTTTGTGCTCCCGACTCTACCCGACCGTTGCCCGGCGGCAACTCCGCCTCGAAAACCTGTCGGCCAAGCACGTCGAAGACCAAGAGCTGGCCCGAAACGGATTCGGCAGAAGAGACGAACGTGACGGACTCGCTCGACGGATTCGGATAGACCACGAACTCCTGCCGAATCGCGTCGGGATTCTCGACACCTACCGTCTCTCCCGTAAAGTGATAGATTCGGCCGTCAAACGCCGTGAAGTACAGTTCTCCGTCCTCGTCCTCTCCAAAGGAGGCAATTCCGAGGTTCGTATCGAAAAGTTCTCCCGCCGTACCAACCGTTTCGTTCTCAAAAGGTAAAGCCCAGATTCGGCCCGTAACAAAATCCGCGTAGATGTACGAACCGGACAAATGCGGCGCTCGATTACCTCGATAACGAAACCCACCCGTGATCGACCGACCCAATGAACGACCGTAAACATGTACGGGAAGCTCGAGACCCGACTGATCACAACCCGACGGCGGACTAAAACACTGGTTGCCCTCCATTGTTTTCCATCCGTAGTTCTTGCCGTTCTCAATGATGTCGATTTCCTCAAGACTTCCCTGACCAACATCACCTGCCCACAAATTGCCATCAACGTCGAAGCTGAACTTCCATGGATTGCGCATACCCCATGCAAAGATCTCTTTTCGAGAGCCAGTTGTGTCCGTAACAAAAGGGTTGTCCGCAGGAATGCCGTATGCCATTTCCGCTGTTGACGAATCAACATCGATCCGAAGAATTGACCCAAGCAGAGTCGTTGTGTCCTGGCCATTCAAATCTGGGTCTCCGCTCCCTCCACCGTCTCCAAGTCCTATATACAAATAGCCGTCTGGTCCAAACCGCAAATGACCACCATTGTGATTTGAGTTCGGCTGACTAAGACTCATAAGCACCTCGCCAGTCGACCGATCCACTTGTGCTTGATCCAGCGAGTCGACCCTGAACCGTTCAATGATTGATCGTCGCGGACTCAGGGCCGTGTAATACACGTATAAGAATCCAGTGTTGGCAAAGTCCGGATGGAACGCCAATCCAAGTAAGCCCTCTTCCGAAGAGCCGGGACTAAATCGGTCGGTAACATTCAGGTAAACGTCTGATGTCAATGCGGCCCGATCGTTTTGAAAGACGCGCACAAGACCTGTGTTTTGCTCGACGACAAACAACCGATCGGTGCCGTCACCCGAGTGTTGCAAGTCAACGGGACGGCTAAACGTCAAGTTTGGAAACGCGGGATCGAACGTTAGCTGGGCGTTTGCATGATTCTGATCACCTGGAAATAGAGTGAAGAGAAGTACGCAAAACGCAAACGCGGAGAGTCTGACAAGCATTAGTCTGGTGGGCTATTCATGTTGGCTATTCATGCTGGTGGGATGAAATGGAACGGAGCACTCACTCTAAATGATTCGTCGGGCTTTTACAGATCAATGAATAATTCATGGTTTCACGATCGGGCCAAGTTGTCGGTGAAGTACCAATATGATTTGCACCCAACACTCTGGCGTTGCACTCAGAATTTGATGCAACCCTTGTCGTCTTTACAATAAAATCTTCGGCAACGATCAGTAACCGGACTTACATCGCACTCCGCTATCCACTTACTCTTTGAGAAGCTCCCGACCGTATGCGTTTTGTCGGTCTATCTGATACTAGCGTAGTTGCTACCGTAGCCTTGGCATAGTTCTCGTAAACAAATCCAGTAGCAGACGACTCTACGGTATGGGACAGAAGGCAAGCAATGCTGGTCGCCTTCAAAGGTGGGGAATTGGGCTCAGAACAAGCCTGCCAAGTGAATCGTGTGCAAGTGGGCATCAGTTAACACGAGTCTCGATTCGCAGCCTGAGACTCACTTTGAGTCTCAAAAAGGGATAACGAAACTTTTATTAAGAACTTGTTAATAAACCACTTAGTATCTCTAGCAAATCTCAACTAATACTCCGTTATTTGTTGGTGGACACGAGTAGAAATAGTCCGCCATACCCTGGCCAGCGTGCAGATTGCGAAACCCGCAATCGCTATTCGACCGCAAAGATGGTAGGAAAAATGAAAGCAACTGCAACTGTGTTTATCGCCATTCTCGCGTTCGTGACGTTGTCAACGTTCACCGCAGAACGAGCCACCGCACAATCGTATGCGGCAACCAAGAATGCGAAACGGGTGTACGCCATTAAGCAGAATCAATTTGCGTCACGTGCTCGATCCCGTTCCGCCATACGGTCACGCAACATGAGTCGGTCTCGGACAGTACGCGGTGCAGGAGCATCCACCTTGGCTGGACGCAATCAGATGAACAGTGCTCGTCTTCGGAATCAGCGCCGGATCTCACGCGCCGGTAGTGGATCGGTCAAGACCCGATCAGCCGGCAGCTTTTCTTCCGCATACAGCAAGAATTCATTTAATCGCAGCCGCCGCCTGCAGACGAGACGCGTAGTCAGACCGGCAGTCCGCCGACCAACCCGAACGATCACGACCCGCGCGTTTTCTGTCATTCGATAGCTCCGGTGACGCAATCAGCCGTATGACCCAGCTCAGCGCCTGATCGTCGCACGATCGCTGCGGCCGATTATCGTGAATCCTCCAGGCTCCTCCAGGCTCTTGCAGGCAACCAGCGGCTCACGCCGATGCCCGGGCACTCGCGTAGAGAGTGTTCTCCGGCAGACTGTAGCCGCCAACGACGTGGCCGCTGCAGGGTGTATTTCAATAGTGAAATCACTAATATATTGCCATCGATTGGCGATTCCCAGGTGGTCAAGGCGCGGGCCATTGTTTCCCACATTCGCCGTGCAGTTACTATTCCCAGAATCTGTACATCCGTATGTCCAAAAACATATCCACACCGCTGGCAACACTGTTGTCCGTTTGCATTCTGTTGACAATCGGGTGTGGCAGCTCCGAGTCTGAAATTGTTGGAGGGGTCGTCAGCAACACGGGTTCGGGCCTTGTAACAGAAGCCGAGCCGGATGCCGTCGAATTCCAGTTGGAGCAAATATTCGGAACGGAAGATGGCCCGCTGGTGCAAACGCTCGCTGAACCTGTTTCAGTAACTGTTGACCGTGACGGGAACGTTTATGTCCTTGACCTTAAAGACTCTCGCTTGGTCAGTTTTGATAAGGACGGTGCTTACCGCTGGACGTCGGGCCAAGCGGGGCAAGGTCCCGGCGAATTCGAATACGCCTACACGGTCGTTGCCGGTGAATCCGGGTTGTACGTGACAAACGCGATGGGAACGCGGATTGATCTCTTTTCCTTCGACGGAGAGTATGTTGACAGCACTCCTGTCATGGACTACGGGTTGGAACAACGCGGATCGTTGATCGGATTTGTTTCACCGACGAAGCCGGTGTTTGCCGGCGCAATGTTGGGAAAAACGGGCGCGGCGATTTCTGTTTTTGATTCGGTTGCGGATAGTGTAGTCATGAACTTGACGATTGATCAATCAGAAGACTTTCCGCTGCCTCCCGGATTTGCAATCACACCGGACCTTGCGTTTAGCCGCGGTACGATTACGTCTGGGCACGTTTCGAAATTTCTTCAGACCTACTACACCGAAACAGGCGAGACTGCCCGTACAGTCACAAGAGACATCAATTCAATCGTCCTACCCGGAGTGCTCACGAGTGACAACGGTTCCGCATCCATGAGAATCTTCTCGCTTGTTGGGGCACCGTACGCGGTCGGAGCCAACCACTGGTTGTCGATCTCCCGCTGGCCGACAAATGTCACCGATCCGACAGGATACATGCGGATGGATCCGGAGAGTCGGCCCAAGCTTGAGCAAAAGTACTCAGCCGACTTGTATGACAATTCCGGGCGGTTACTGTGGTCACGACTCTACGACGGAGAGTCACCGATAGGAGACATCGATAGCGCTGCCGACGACGGTTCACTTTACACGATTGTCGATTCTCCTTTTCCCCAGGTGCGTCGCTACCGGGTACGTCTAACCGGATCGCTCAGCGGCACGGACTCGTAGTCATGTTGTCACCCAAACTTGGGTGAGGTTAGCAAGCCGACCAGTAAGGGTGTCCGCCAATCATTCTGTCGGCCGCTACCATCGATAAGCTAGGCCGCGATGACGGTCCGACCGCCTGAACGTGGCTAAGTGAGTGTGATCGGTCAAGTTCTTCATTCTGGCCAATAACGAGTGACAAAGAACAACTCGGCGCGCGGCGGGTAAGCCGCGCAGTATTGCCACCTGTTACGCTTTCACCCCATTCCGTTGGATATACTCTGGATACTTGTCGCTTTCGTTTCGGGAGCGGCCGCCCGACTAATCCGATTGCCGTCTCTGGTCGGATTCCTCGTTGCCGGTATGGCAATGGCCAGCCTCGGTGTGTCCGGTGGTCCGGTGCTCGAAGAACTTGGAGCGATTGGTGTTGCCTTGCTCCTCTTTACGGTAGGACTAGACCTCGATCCTAAAACAATTCTCCGCAGTGAGGTCCTCGGCGCAGGCGGTATCCATACGATAATCGCCACACTGATCGCTGCCGCCGGAGCCTATGCCATAGGGATACCGGTCGGAGGCGCATTGATCCTCGGTGTTGCTCTCGCGGTGTCCAGTATAATTCTTGCCGCGAAGACACTGGAAGAACGCGAAGAGCTGGGTTCGTATCACGGCCGCGTTGCCATTGGGATACTCTTACTGCAAACGGTTGTAATGGGTGTCGTACTTGTGTTTGCGGGCGGATCGAGGCCCACACCCTGGGCGTTCGCCTTACTTGGACTGTTACTGCTGCGTCCGGTATTCTCGTTTATACTGCTTCACCTCAACAGCCGCGAACTCGTCCTTTTGTTCGGCTTGCTCCTTGCCATGGGTGGCGTGTTCCTTTTCGAATCTGTCGGTTTATCTGGAGAGCTTGGTGCGCTGGCAGCAGGCGCCTTACTTGCAGGCACTGAGGGAGTCGAACGATTGTCCGACAAACTTTGGGGACTCAAGGAGGCCTTCCTCGCTGCATTTTTTCTGCGCGTGGGCCTTGCCGGATTTCCCGATTCCTCTGGACTTGCCCTTGTCGGCGGGCTAATTCTTTTCCTCCTCGTTAAGGGAGGGCTCTACTTTGGAATCCTGACTGCTTTCCGACTTAAGGCGCGTACGGCTTTTATGACGTCGGTTGCGCTTACGTCGTTTAGTGGCATAACGCTAATTGTCGGAGTCCTGGCCGTGGATGCTGGGTTCTTGCCTGAGTCGATTGTTTCTGTCCTCGCCGCGGCCACCGCCGGTTCATATGTTATCAATGCCGTTGCGACTAGGTATTCTTTGCAAATTTGGCTGCTCGTAGCCAACCTGCTTTCGATTGCCGAACGCGATGTAAAACACAGATCTTCTGTACCGCGGACACTTGGCAACTCGAAATACTTGATCATTGGAATGGGGCGTGCCGGCACAGCAGCATACGAGCGACTTACAGGGCTCGGGCACTGCGTAACCGGCATGGACTACGATCCGAGCAAACTCTCTGAACACCGTGCCTGGCTTCGCCGAGTCGTCTATTTCGACGGGCGTGACAAATCGATGTGGCAACAGCTGGATCTCTCAAAAATCGATGGCGTCGTGCTGGG
>CBDTVC010000088.1:0-8327 GCA_965363925.1 uncultured bacterium
CAAAGGTGTAATTAACTATTCGGGAAGTTGGCCGGCTCAGTCCGAAGTTCGTGACCTTCGCTTCGTGGCCCTCCGATTTGTGCCGGTCGACACTACGGATTTTCTGCAGCTCAACCGGATGGAAGTCAGTCAGCCCCTCACGTACGGCGTAGAATCTGACACATTTTCGATTGCGGATGTTGAACCAGGTGTATTCCCCTTCAGCGGAGTCGCTCGCCAGATTACGGACAACATATTCTCGTGGGCTCCCGTTGGCCTCGTAGTTGAAAACGATGGCATCATAGAATTGAGAGAAGGCGAAACCGTGACTCTCTCCGTTGAGGTAGATTTCAACAACATCCCTCCCTTCCCTAAGTCTGGGGTTGAGATTGCTCCAACGAGCGGTCGCCGAGAGAATCGATGATCCAAACCGCCCCAACCACTCTTCCGTCTCTCGCGACAGACACGAGACGTCACTTGAAAGCCTTTTGTCTAGCTGTGGCCTTACTCCTCTCGGCACAAGCAGTCACTGCTCAATATCGAATTCGAGGGGTCGTTGTTGATGTCGACAGAGCGGGCATCCCTGGTGTAAACGTGTCGCTCAAAGGTCAGAATATCGGTACGATTTCGATCGATGGCGGACGATTCGAAATCAAGCCTGTTGGTGCGGGCTCCTACGTCGTTGTCTGTTCATTCATTGGCTTCCGTACAACCGAAATCCGAGTACAAGTGCCGTCAGAAGACGTGGTGCGATGTGCTCTCGAGGAAACAGTACTTGC
Organism: uncultured bacterium; assembly: GCA_965363925.1. Lineage (GTDB taxonomy): Bacteria > Bacteroidota > Rhodothermia > Rhodothermales > JABDKH01 > JAGQWL01. The sequence goes on from CBDTVC010000088.1 coordinate 759, forward strand.
CGGCGAAGAATTGATTATAACTGCGTCGCGCCGCCCGCAGCTCGCTTCAGACGTTCCTGCGAGTCTTGAAGTCATCTCTGCCGACTACCTTGCAGCGAGGCGGGTCGAGAGTCTGGATGTTGCCATCCGCAATACGCCCGGCGTCCAATTGCAGGGCAACCAGGTAAATATTCGCGGGTCCAGTGGGTTTGCGTATAACGTCGGCAGTAGAGTACTACTCCTCGTTGACGGTATGGCGTTGTTGTCACCAGACACGGACGGCATTCCGTTTGAATCATTTCCCATGGATCGGATCCAACAGATCGAAATCTTGAAGGGCCCCGGATCTGCGCTTTACGGCAGCGGCGCACTTGGCGGCGTAATCAATTTGATTTCAAAAAAGCCGGACGACCAGCCGGTGACGCGAATTCGAACCTCACTGGGTTATTACGGACCGTTTCGTTACAAACGATGGACATCGCAATGGCCCGGGTCGGCTAATGGGTCGTTTAACTACAGTTTCTCGGCGTCGCACGCCCGACGTCTGTCCGAGGACATCAGCGGCTGGATATCGCTTTCGGGCATACTGGATGAAGGCTTTCTTGAGGCGAATCGGTCACGGGTCCTTAATGGATATGGAAAGTTGGATGTTCAGATTTCCGGATCAACTTCGCTTCAGCTGCTTGCAGGATTTCTCAATCGACGAGGCGACAGTTTTCTGTTTTGGAACGGATTGTCAGGCGCACTAAATCCTGGCAGCCTCGCCATTTCCCGTACAGCTGATGCCACTGGATCAAGTGACAACCTGACGACTACGTACAGCTTTCTGCCGCAGATCACTTCGACCCTCAGAAACTCCGGGGTCCTTACAACGCGTGCGCGGTTCTACGCGCTACTGATTCGCCCGATCAACGATGACGGTTCTCCAAAGCCCCTTTCCCAAGGCACAGCAGGGTTCCGCTTCGGTGTGGAGTCGCAATACTCGAAACAACTTGGCAATGGCTATTTGACGAGCGGGGCAACGGTTGACGCAAACATAACTCGTTCGTCCTTCTTCGTTTCCGAGTCGGGAGCTGAAACCGGGCGACAGCCTGAAGCGGCAGCGTACGCTCAATACGAAAGTGGTGTAATCAAAAGACTGAGCGCAGTCGGGGGCTTGCGGGCTGATGTATTCTGGATTTCCACGATCGAACGGGTCGGCAGCCTAAGCCCAAAACTAGGCCTCTCGTATAAGATTGGAGAGCAAACGACGATTCGCGGTGCGTGGGGCAAGGGCTTTCGGGTACCGAGTATTGCCGAGCGCTTCACCGACGACCAAGGCTTCTTTCCCGTGTTTCGGAACCTTGATCTGAGGCCCGAGACGAGTCTTAGCTACGAGGTCGGCTTACGCTCCAGCAAACCGAGCTGGGGCTTGAGCGTTGACGTCGCCGCCTTCTGGTTCAACCTGGACAACTTGATTGAACCACGGTTTGTACAGAAGCAGGAACCCGGCCAACCTCGGCTACTCGGGTTCCAGTTTGTGAATCTCGACAAGGGACGGGTCGCCGGGTTTGAGACAGACTTCAAAGCGGATTTCTCCGAACGCATTTCGGGGCGTATTGGTTACACATTTCTTGATTCGAAAGATCGGTCAACGGACGAGCCGTTGGCGTACCGTCCGAGACATCTCCTCGTTGCAGGGACGAGTTTTGCTGGTACGCTGAATAGCGGAGGGTTTGATTTTCGATTTGCCTCCGAGCCCAACGCAATTGATTCCGATTTCTCTCGCTTTGTACCCGACGCAGATGTATTGGTTAACACGGTTGTTGCGGATATACACTACGCACGAAAGATTAGGAGCCTTGAAGTGTCGCTGATCGTTAATAATCTTTTTGACTACTACTATTTAGACCGGCCGGCCCTGCTCGCGGCTCCGCGCGAATTTGTCGTGCAACTGTCAACTGCATTTTGAGTAGCGAGTTTGCCTGGATCGGCGTATTGATCAGCAATGGCTTAAATTTCATTGACTACGTTTCTCGCCGATATAACCTGTTCCCCTCATCCATATTCTGCACTCGTGAACACCAAAGACGGCAATCATCCCGATCTGATTCGATCGTTACAGATTGGAAAAAGCTGGCTTCCCGAGCAGGCGGGCAGCGGACTGGACAGGATGTTTTACGGTCTGGCGCACAGTTTGCCAGGAGCCGGTGTGGACGTTCGTGGACTTGTCGCCGGTTCGGACCGGGTTGCACAAGAATCGCAGGGAATTGTCAGCGCTTTCGCTAGCGACAAAGCTTCGCTTGTCAGTCGTTGGATCGGAAGTCGGTCGGCGATTTCCACCCTGGTTAAGAGTGGACAATTCGATATCGCAGCCATCCACTTTGCTGTCTATGCGTTTCCCGGTCGCAAAGTATTACGCAAGATGCCTCGAGTGATTCACTTTCACGGACCATGGGCACTAGAATCTCAGGTTGAGGGTAAATCCGGCCTAAACGTTCGCGCCAAGCTTGCCGTCGAACAAGCGGTGTACAGGGGTGCAGAGCGTTTTATCGTTTTGTCCGAGGCTTTTGCGAGTGTTCTAAGCGAAAACTATGGCGTCTCCAACGATCATATCCGGATCGTACCGGGTGGAGTCGATGCCGACCGCTTTGACACGGGCGGCTCAGCAACAGCGGCCCGAGAGCGGCTACGATGGCCAACCGATCGTCCAATAGTTCTCTCAGTACGACGTCTCGCCCGACGCATGGGTCTTGAAAACTTGATTCAGGCGGCCGCCCTCGTGAAGTCCCGGGTTCCGGATGTGTTGTTTCTGATGGCTGGGAAAGGGCCCATCGAGCAGGAGCTGCAAGGCCAGATAGAATCGATGGGCTTAGAGGAAACCGTTCGTCTAGTCGGTTTTGTTTCGGATGAAGACCTACCGTATGCGTACCGTGCGAGCACTGTTTCGATCGCACCGACCGTTTCGCTGGAGGGTTTCGGACTCATTACGATTGAGTCGCTCGCCTCCGGAACACCGGTTCTAGTCACGCCGATTGGCGGTCTCCCGGAAGTTGTCACCAACCTTGATAGTAATCTTATTCTAGACGGACCTTCACCCGACCAGATTGCCGATCGGCTTTCCTCTGTTTTAACGGGCTCGATTCTATTGCCAGATTCGGCAGCTTGCCAACAGTACGCCCGGGACCATTTTGACTGGTCGGCGATTGCAAGTCAGACGCGAGCGGTCTACGAAGAGGCGCTGTTATGAGTGATCGTATTCTGTTTGTCGATCACGCTGGCGTCTTAGGCGGAGGAGAATTGTCATTGTTGACGATTGCAAAGGCCTTTCGAAGTGGGTCTTCCGTTGTGCTCTTTGAGGACGGTCCTTTTCGTGAACGACTGGAATCAGCCGAAGTAGCAGTCGAGATCTTGCCCGTGTCCGAAAGTGTCCGAAACGTGAGTAGGGATGGCGGCATTTTATCCGACCTTCGTGCTGTCCCGGGGCTAATCCGCCAATGCATCTCCCTTGCAAGGCGGGCCCGCTCGTACGATGTCGTGTATACCAATTCTCAGAAGTCGATGGTCATTGGTGCACTTGCGGGATTTTTCGCAAGAAGGCCCGTCGTTTGGCACCTACGAGACCTTTTAGATGAATCACATTTCAGCCGTGGACATATCCGTATTGCCATTGGCGTCGCAAATACATTTGTCAGTCTTGTAATCGCAAATTCCGATGCAACCCGGGAGACGTTTGTTACCGCTGGTGGCAAACCTGCTCTTTCGGTGACGATCTATAATGGAATCGAACCAGATCGCTTTGAGGGAATTACCCCTGAAAGCCGCGCCGATTTACGGAAGGAATTTTCGATTCCGCCAGAGTCTACGTTGATTGGTTCGTTTAGCCGCCTTGCTGATTGGAAAGGTCAGCATATTATTTTGGAGGCGATCAGAAGCGAGCCCGATGTACACGTTTTGCTGGTTGGCGACGCCTTGTTCGCCGCTGATCATTCGTACAAGTCGATGCTGACGGCCCTGACCCACCGATATGGGATGATTGATCGTGTACATTTCGCCGGCTTCCGCAGCGACGTCCCGGACCTGATGTCAGCGTGCGACATAATTGCCCATTCCTCCACTGCTCCCGAGCCGTTTGGTCGTGTGATCGTCGAGGGAATGCTGGCCGGCAAACCGGTTGTTGCAACAAATGCTGGGGGAGCTGCGGAATTGATCGAGAGTGGAGTCACTGGAATTCTTGTGCCGCCCAATGACGCATCGGCAATGCGTGGAGCATTCGTCGAGCTCAAACAAATCCGGGCAAAACGCGATCAACTGGCTGAAGGTGGCAAAAAGGCGGCGCTTGACCGGTTTTCGTCGAAGCGTATGATCGACGAAATCAGGGGAGCCATCCGAAATTTAGTCGATTGACCTGTCACTGCCGGACTCGCCTTTACGCCTTTGAGCGTGACCGGATGGAACAGTTGTTGCGTTACTTGTGAATGCGTCACGGAACGAATTTGTGATGCTTGCTATTCAAGTGGAAATACTTCACATTTAACGAGTAGTCACGCGCGAAAGTCTTGAACTGAGACGTTCTTTATTCGTAACTGAGTTTCTGCGTGAGACTAGGGCTGAACGACCAGTTTGGCCTTCGATCCAGAAAGCCGGATTTGCGGGTTGTCTGAGTATCTGAGAATATGATGCTCACTGTCCGGCTTTGCATATCAAAGGAGGATCTATACAATGATTGATGGATTAGCAGCGGCCGCCGAATATGGGCCGCAAGCAAAAGAGCGGCTTCCCGACCGGAAGCGCTTCCAAAATCCTGGAATGGCCACCATCGTTCTAGGGGCGGATGGTACGGTTCAGTCCCTTTCCGCGCCGGCCCGACAAATTCTTGAGTACGGGAAAGACCAACTCGTCGAGCACAGTTTTTTCTCAATGATTCACGGTCGACAATTGTATCAGGTCATGCGTGATGTTGCGGATATGGTGTGCCATGGCAAAAACCGGGCGACGTGGCTTGTGCGACTTCGAACCAAGAAGGGCAGGTGGAAATGGTTCAAGGCAGACGTTTTTAATCGTCTTGATCAAACTTCCAGCTCACTCGACATCATACTTTCGGCCGTGTAGGCTTTCTTAAAACGCTATCACCCCTTGGTTGGGCGGCGGTCTATTTGGGCTGCCGCCCATTTTTTGTTTAGGCATGATCGAATAACAAAAAGGCCTCTACCCTTTCGAGTAGAGGCCTTTTGGAAGCTGCTTACACGCGTCACGGATGACCGATAACGGGCCTGAACCACGCCCATGTCTATCTATTCACAGCGATCGTACGTGTCTCGATAAAGTCACGTCCTTGCAGCCGGACTAGATAGGTTCCATTCGACAGATTCGTACCATCCAATCGAACTACCTGTGACTGATTACCGGCCACGTCTTCCGCAAAAAGAGTTTGAACGCGCTGTCCCAGAAGGTTGTACAGGTCGATCGTAACGGCCTGAGCCTCCCTGACAGAAAAAGACAGTGATGCCTCCGTTCGCACAGGGTTCGGAAACACATCGCCTATCTCATAGGCCGAGCGGGTTTCAACACTGGCCTCAATCTCGTTCGAATACGTAGTCGTTCCATCGGACGAGCGTACAGCGATGCGGAACGAATGACGACCGGGCTCAAGACCAGTCGCTCGGAACGAATACCCGTCACTTTGGCTTTTGGCGACGGCGCCTAAAGCTGACCAGGTGTCTGTTGCCGTGCGAGACTGCACCTCAAAGCTCGAGCCTTCGACGGCGCCAGTGGCTCCCCAACTAAGCACGACATCGTTTCCGTCGACTCGGGAATTAAAAGCGGCAAGCTCAACTGGTAGCGACGCATCCAACGGGATGTTCAGTGGGGCAAATGTGCCGTTAGCGTATTGGTCAGCCGTTAATCCAGGTACCTTGAATACCTCGATTAGCTCCCACACCAGATTGGAAGACTCGAACGTGTCGAGAATATCAAAGTAGAACGTGACTACCGGCGTCCAGCTCGATGGCAGATCCGTGCCGGTAGGAGAAAATAGAACGATGTTTACCGACAGTTCGCCCGAATTGTTTGTCACGGTAGACCCGTAGAATTCACCACTGCCACCAGCACCGTCGTACGCACTGATAACGTAGTCCGTACCCTTCGCGGGAGAGGCTGGAAAGGACAGGCCAGCCTGGTTGTAGGTAAAGCGTAGCGTCGAAGTTGCAAGTTCGTGAACGGGATTGCCCTGAAGCTCCATGGTGACTGCGAACGTAGTCCCATCGAAGCTCGCCGTGAACTGGCCATCCGCCACCTGCGATTGGGCCGGAAGTACAATAATTACGAGGGCGAGAAGCGTTGTAAGGAGTGATTTCATGTTATTGTATTTCACAAGATTTGTGCACCCAGATGGTACAAAGATGGCCAAGCCTTTTCGACTTCACAATGTGGGGTTAGATACGAGGGAAAGCTACTGATAAAAATACCACTTCCCTTTAACGCTTGCCTAATTGCCCGGAACGGGAGAACTCGAACCGTTGTTACCAGCCCAAAATGCCCTGTCAGATGCGGTAACGGCACCGGTAAGATTGAAGTCCCCGCCATCGTAGCCGTCAGGACCTCCATTCTGCCCGGTCCAAAACGACAGATCTGATGCGCTTATTCCATTTTCACCGTTTGCATCGCCAGCCAACATCCCCCAGGCGGAACCAACTGCTGTCATCGCGTCGGTGCCAAAGGCCTGCGCTGCTGCGGTTGTAAAATCATATTGGACGGGTGACGATGATTGGAAATCCGCAAATCCATCCGACATGACCGGCATGTGGTTTCGATGACGAACAACGACGTAATGCGAACCCGTCACATTCACAATTGCGAAAGGAAGCGAAGTGCCGTCAACTGCTCGAATCGTCCCGTCTTCCATAAGAAGGGCTGCGACAGTTGTTGAGCTGTCCGCACGAGTTCGACCGTTTGTCCGAATTTCAACGAGAACCCAGTCGATCGTACCTGCTGGTATAGCACCAGAGATTTGTTCTGTCCCTAAGTAGTTCATGGGCGTCCCCGCAAAGGCGGCATCGCCGTACGGTTGTGTGGTTGGGAAGTAAGCCGCGTTTTCCATCGCTGACGCAAGAGCCGGTGTGCTACCGGTGTGTGCACCTTCCAGGAACACTTTTACGTCGAAAGCTCTCAATGACTGAACCGCGGCATTTTTCGATACACCGTCTCCACTCTGGCCGAGCGCCGAATGCAGGCAACCCACACTGGTCAACAACACCAAACTGTACCGAAGGAATCTCTTTGTCATGCTGAACCTGATCTTAAATACGAGCTATTGAGCCAAAAAAGTCGTTGCGGACGGAGCACCGGGAGCGTCGCAGAGCCATGAAAACTGGCTTTCGCCTCGTCTAACGTCGTCCGGGTGAACCCGAACCGGGCCACCGGAGACGTAAGAGCCACTATCGTTCCAAGATTCCCTGTACGTATAAGAACGAATTCTTGGACAGAATCTGTCGAGGCGGCTCCCACGTGATTTGATAGGCCGAGCACCGTCCAAAGCCTTTTATCATGGCCACGAGCGCTCCTGCTCCTTCCTAACTCAATCACGCTCGATTTGAGAGGCTTCCGCACTTC
>CBDTVC010000089.1:0-8298 GCA_965363925.1 uncultured bacterium
ACGGCCAATCGAACACGAAGGCGATCAGCGACTCCAAGAAATCCAACGGAGTATTCGTCAGGCGGAAGCGAAGCCAAAGGCAATTGTAGTTCGGGCTGTACTGCTGCGGGAGCTTTCCGGCTTTCCGACAAAGGCTAAGTCGGAGAACGAAAACGGAAAGAGGACTGGACATCGGACAAAGATATTCAATATTGTTGTGTATAGCACGGTGCCACGACGTCAAGTGCGGGTTGCAGGCCGGACGTTGTTGCCCAGTGGGCGACCGTCCGGCGCTGATTCACGCAACTCCTCCAAAGCCAACGCCCGATAGATCCGCCATTTCTCTTTTCCAGGTCGTGAGGTCGTCGTGCGCAAACTTGGACAGGTGATCGTGGCCGCAAGCGCGGGCCATGACCTGCATCAACTCGACGGACGCACCAAAGAAATTGGCCAGTTGCTGCGCCGACTTGTCCGCGATTAAGCGGTTGACCAAGTGCGGCTTCTGCGTCGCTATCCCGACGGGGCAGTTGTTAGTATGACAGGCTCGCATTGCCAGACAACCAATCGCCTGCATGGCGGCGTTCGACACGGCGATCGCGTCGGCGCCCAATGCCAACGCCTTAACAAAATCGATTGGTTTACGCAGACCGCCCGTGATTACCAAGCTGATGTCTCGGCGTCCCAGTTTGTCCAAATGTCGACGGGCGCGGGCGAGTGCTGGTATTGTGGGAACAGAGATGTTGTCGCGAAAAATGATCGGCGCAGCTCCAGTGCCGCCACCCCGCCCATCCAGAATGATGTAGTCTACCCCAACTTCGAGGGCGGCGTCGATGTCATTTTCAATATGTTGCGCCGACAGTTTATAACCGATTGGGATCCCGCCAGTCCGTTCGCGGACCTGTTCTGCAAACTCACGGATCTGGCTGGTATCAGTCCACTCCGGGAAACGGGACGGGGAGACAGCCGGTGTGCCGGGTTCCAATTCGCGAACCTTTGCAATTTTACCCTCTACTTTATTGCCCGGCAGGTGGCCTCCGGTACCGGTCTTTGCTCCCTGGCCACCTTTAAAATGAAAAGCCTGAACCTTGTCCAACTTGTCCCAGCTAAATCCGAAGCGAGCTGAGGCCAGTTCATAAAAGTAGCGCGAGTTTTCGGCCTGCTCCTCCGGCAACATGCCGCCCTCCCCTGAGCAGATTCCGGTGCCAGCGAGCTCCGCGCCACGTGCCAAAGCCACCTTTGCAGATTCCGATAGCGCCCCGAAGCTCATGTCCGATACAAAAAGCGGGATCGAAAGCGTGAGCGGCTTTTTCGCGTTGGGCCCGATAATTACCTCAGTCCCCACCTCGGCCTCATCCAGCAGGGGCGGTTTCGCCAACTGTGCAGTCAACAACTGGATGTCGTCCCAATCCGGCAGTTCGTTGCGCGGTACCCCCATTGATTCGACGACGCCGTGGTGACCGGTTTTGGACAGCCCGCTCGTGGCATAGTCCTGGATCATCTTGTTGTACGGCTCTGCGTCTGACCCGTGGCTGGGGTCAGAGTAGAGACCGAGATACGCGTCTCGATCAAAGGGCTGCGGATTGGCGTGGCCCCAATTGTTAATCTCGTCTGCATCTACGCAGATGTCGTCACCATCGACCCACGATTTAAACTTCGGCAGTTTCTCATCATTGGCGTAGGCAGACACGCCGCTATCCAGCCGGTAGTCCCAATTATGGACTCCGCAGATCAAATCGTTGCCGCGCACATGGCCATCCGCCATCAAGGCGCCACGGTGAAGACACCTGCCGTAAAAGACCGATATCTCCTCATCAAAGCGGACAACGACCAAATCCACCTCGCCCACAATTGCGTATTCAGGTTTGCGGTCTTTGAGGTCGCTGAGTTTGCAGATGGCATTCTTGGTCATTCGGTCCTCGTTTATTCGGCTTTTGCGCTGATTGCTGGAGTGAGTTGCATCGCGTCGGGCAAGTCGTCCTCTGGAATATAGTGTTCCGATTCCGTCAGGGGTCGTATCGGCAGCCAGGATGCAGATCCATTTCTGCGGATCCCCAAGCGCTCTAGCGCGGCGTCAAGAAGAGATGGGTCCAGTAGTTATCAACCAGACCGATGCCATGATGGGTAAACACACAGTTCTCAATATTCGCCCGGTGTCCACTGCTGTTTAACCAATCGTTTAACACTTCTTGGGCGGATGTTTGCCCGGCGGCAATATTCTCACCGGCGCGCCGGTACGTGATATTGGCCTCTTCCAACCGATCAAACGGACTTTGACCTTCGGGATTGGTGTGGGCGAAATAGTCCCGCTCAACCATGTCCAAGCTATGTTTCACCGCTACTGTTGTCACGGATTCATCGAGCTGAAGGACAGAGCATCCGATCGCTGTTCGATGCTCGTTCACAAGATGAGCAAATTCATCGACCTCCTCAATCGAACCCAGATCAAGTTCCGGGTCGAAAATAACATCGCCACTGCAGGCGAGAGAAACTGCGACGAGCAGAAGTGTGAGGGCGTTTGGCACGAAGCGGGGCATGTTCTGACGAGGTATTCCAGGTGCTTATACCCAAGGTATCGTCAAATGACTACAATCAACTAAATCGAAGCCACCGGCAACAGATCCGCAGTGAGAGACCCGTAAAAGGCGAAAGTAGAACCAACGGTCACACCATGGATAGTCCAAAGCAGAATTGCATCTGGTTATCGTACGCGGACCGTTGCGATTCTCTCAGAAGTCATACGAACGCTTGCAACTGTCATAACCCGCCGCTTAACATGGATAAGCGTAAGAAATACGGTACAACAACTGTTTGCTGTTGACGAGGCCAGAAAAGACGAACATGTGCCGGTGAAGCGGTTCGTTTTCAAGCCTCTTTCCCTAGATACCCTTCGATTCCCTTTCTTGCAAGACGATGGCGGACCGACGCTTCACCCGGCCCATCCCTTTTGTTGTAGCTGGATCCGCCTTTCAAGGCGCCACTACAAGGCACCGCATTGTCTCATAGATCGGAGATCGCTTCATGAATCTGAGGGACAGGCGTAACCCGCCCTGGAACCTTGATTTCATCCATGATCGGCTCTCGCATTTCCCATTACGACGTAATTGAAACAATCGGCAAAGGCGGCATGGGTGTCGTCTACCGGGCGGCGGACGTACGTCTAGGGCGAACCGTCGCGCTGAAATTCCTTGCTGATCACCTCTTGACGGAGGGTAACGCGCGGGAACGCTTCATGCATGAAGCACGCGCCGTAGCAGCAATCAATCACACCAACATCGCCACGTTGTATGATGTTGGCGAGGAAGATGGCAAGCTCTTCCTGGCGATGGAGTTTGTTGAAGGTGACGACCTTCGGCATCACATCAAACAGACGGCAATCTCAGTCGAAGACGCACTTGAGTATGCAACAAAGATTGCGCTTGGACTGGAACGCGCTCACGAGGCAGGCATCGTTCACCGCGACATCAAACCTGCTAACGTCGTAATCACACACCGAAACGAAGTAAAGATTCTTGACTTCGGCGTTGCAAAGATCACAGATTACGGCGACCTGTCACAACCCGGAACTGTACTGGGAACGTCGGCCTACATGAGTCCCGAACAGATTTCGGGAAACGAAGTCGACAGGCGAACTGATCTCTGGGCCCTGGGAGTTGTGCTGTACGAGATGCTCACAGGCCGCCGGCCCTTCGAGGCCGAATATCAACACGCCCTTTACTATTCGATCGTCAATTCGGACTACCCGCCGGTGTCATCCTGGGTGCCAGAGCTCGGAACTCGATTCGACGACGTTCTATCAAGATTGCTGACAAAGCAACCCTCCAATCGCTACAACAACGCGCATGCTGTGGTCGAAGACCTAAGCCAACTTAGGGATACCGCAGGCGCCATTTCGGAGGCCTCCAGCGGCAAGGTTCAGCACGACAAGATCAAGCGCGATACCCACATGCAATCGGACGGCCCGGGGACATCCGCTTCGATGGTCTACTCGCGAAGTCGGTCGGCTGCCGCAAGCGAGAAGAGACAGATTACTGAAATACACTGCGAGATCGTAGGCTACGGAGACCTTACGGCCAGCGAGGATCTGGAAGACCTGATGGAAATGACCGACGAGTATCGGTCGATATGGGAGACGCAAGTCCATCGATACGGTGGCCTTGCGGGTCCATATACAGGTGGCTCGCTAAACGCATGTTTTGGTTATCCGATCGCTACTGAAAGCGATGTTCGAAAGGCGATTCGTTGCGGACTTGCAGTCCGGCGCCTAGTTGCCTCAACAGCGAAGCGAGCCGGGGTAAGCGGCCAACCGCAGTTGAAGATCGGAATCCATACGGGAATTGCCATCGTGGGTTCTGACCACGGACACTATCAAGTGCAGGGAAATATCGGGGAGGTGGCGCTTAAGATTGCCGGTCACGCTGAAGCAGGCGCTGTGCTCGTTAGTGACGCCACACACAAACTCGGATACGGATTTTTTGATTTCGTGAACCACGGAATTAATCCGGTACCGGGGTTTTCGAGACCGATCAACTTGTTTGAGGTTAGTCAGGAAAGTAGTGCGCGGACAAGGCTGGAGTTCGTTGCCGCGGCGGATCTGTCGCCGCTGGTCGGCCGGGACGCTGAGCTGGCCATGTTAAGGAAGCGTTGGCGACAAGTACAGTCTGGTGAAGGGTCATCGATATTAATCAGCGGTGAAGCCGGACTCGGCAAGTCTCGCATAGCTGACTCATTCATTCATGTAGTCGTTGACAGTGGGACCGGGTGGTCAGGTAATGTCTACTGCTCTTCCTTCAAGACTGGCAGTGCACTTCATCCGTTTGTCGATTTCTTAAAGCAAAATGTCTGGGCTGAGCATTCGAGCGAAGTGGTGGGTGGATTCGACGAAATGGCTAGCTATTTTCGCGAAGCCGGCCTCACCGTTGAGACCGACATCGGTCTTATGGCGGATCTTCTGGACGTACCCATGCCGGATGAACTCACGCAGCCAAAGCTCGCACCGGCAGAACGTCAGCGGCGCACAATGATGGCCCTGCTCCAGATGATCACACTCCGCTCAGAAGAGCAACCTGGAATCTTTGTAATAGAAGACCTGCATTGGGCTGATCCATCAACGATTCACTGGCTTGAGCTTCTGGTATCCCAGACCCCAACCAAATCACTACTGGTACTGGCAACGTCGCGTCCCGAATTTCGACCAAGCTGGGTCGGAAAGGCACGTACCGCAGAAATCACCCTTGATAAACTGGACGCAGAAGACCTCGTCACAATTTCCGAGCACAGGAGCGGCAAGAAGCTTCCGCAGGAGATTCTGGACCAGATCATCCAAAGGACGGACGGTGTTCCGCTGTTCACGGAAGAGTTGACGAATATGATACTCGAATCGGGTATTCTCGTCGACCATGGTGACCGCTACGAGCTAGTCGGACCGATTCCAAACCATACTATACCGACGACGCTACACGGGTCACTCATTGCAAGGCTGGATCGCCTTCATGCCGAAAAAGAAATTGCGCAATTAGGCGCCGTGCTGGGACGCGAGTTTTCGTTCGAAATAATTCATGCCGTTTCCGGTATAGATGAGGAATCGCTTACGGTTCAACTTTCGAAACTCGTCGAATCAGAGTTGATTTATGAACGCGGCTTTGCCCCTGATTCAACCTACATTTTTAAACACGCGTTGATTCAGGACACCGCCTACAATTCGATGCTGAAGTCCAGACGGAGACAACTACACGCTCAAGTCGCCGAGGTCCTGGTTAACCGTTCAGACGCAGCGGAAGTCATTGCCCGGCACTTTACAGAAGCGGGGCAAGCGGAGAAGGCAATCCACTACTGGACATTGGCTGGACGGGACGCCATGCGGGCGAATGCAAATCGAGAAGCAGTCGACTTGCTTGCTACCGGGTTAAGTCTAGTCCCGAGTTTGCCTGAAGGTAGCAAAACCGACCTCGTTGAACTGGGCATCCTCAACCTCCTCGGACCTGCGACCAACATGACCCGTGGTCACTGGGATCCAGAAGGCGAAAAAATTCTATCCCGAGCGACCGAGCTATGCGAGCGCGTCCAGGCATTAGAACCCCTCGCTATGGCACTGCAGGGGCTCAGTTCGACGTACTTAATCCGCGGAGACTACGCCCGCGGATTTGACGCCGCGAAACGCATTGAAACTGCGGCGAAGGAATCGGGCAGCGCCGAATTCTCGGTGATGGCGCATTCAATTCTCTCGTCGGCGTGCCTTTTTACTGGCCAACTCGAGGAGGCGATCGCTCATACTGACGTCGTCACCGACCAATACGATCCGGAAAAACACGGCCGATTTGCTCTACTTGGTTGGGGCACTCTCGACGTCACGAGCCGTCTCTATAAAAACCTGGCTTGTCACCTCACCGGATTTCCTGATGACTCGTTAGCAGCAGCAATCCGAGAACACGAAAATTCTCGAGACGCCGAATATCACTTCGACTTTTACATGACGAGCATCTTTCTCGGAATGCAGTATCTCGCCCGAAAAGAGTGGCGAGCTGCGCAAGCAGCTCTCGCAGACTACCTAAGCGAGGGACAAAAATATGGCGATCCTTTTTCGATAACAATCAGTACCATTCTACACAACCTGTCTCTTCGCGGACCGGACAATGAAGAAGCCTTTCGCAGTTCAAAAGTGATGATGGACCACATCCATCAAGTGGGGTACGGAATCGGATATTCGTTCCAGCTTGCACACTTTGCACAGGGGTTGATGCACTACGGAGACCTTGAATCCGTTGGACCTGTGCTGGATGAAGCGATCGCCCACTTGGCCCGTTCAGGATCAGAGTTCTGGCAACCGGAAGTTCATCGGCTTCAGGGTGAGCTTGCGCAGTTTCTTGGTAATCCTGAAGCGGATGCTGAACAACACTTCTTCAAAGCGATCAAGGTTGCACGGTCGCAGCATTCCCGGATGTTGGAGCTGCGAGCAACAACCAGCCTGACGCAATTGTATGGGGCTCCCAGCAAAAACGGAGGCGACAAGGCTTTGGCGGCCCGCGCTCAATTGAAAGGGGCATATAGTTGGTTTTCGCAAGGCTTCGATTGTGATGACCTTGTTGAAGCGCGCAACGTACTTGAAGAATTTCCCATCTTGTGAAACCGCAAATGAACGGCGATTGAAGGCACACGCTACTAGACAAAAAACGAATCTCCGACAACACGAATTCCAGTCAGTACGGCTGATAGTATAGCACAGCTTCCAGGTAGCACAGCATCTAACAGCACTGCCCTAAACAGCACAGCTTGTAAACAACACCGCTTCTCGGCTGAGCCGCCTCCCGACAAAACCGCGCTTTACGAATCAATTCCAAAACGATTTCTGCGCAAATCGCACTAACTACAAATGGGATTTATCAAGAACCTGATCGCAAAGATTTTTTTCTTCTTCCTCTCTAGTGAAAAGAAGGAAGTTGTAAAGACCCTGCAGGATTACGCTGCTGCGTTTATGACATTTAATCCCGAGAACGTGCTTGGCTATTTCGAGAAGCCAATGCTCTTCCTCGAAGATGGCGGTCCGAAAATATTCACGACCGATGAAGACATCACTGCCTTCCTGACTGAATACATGGCGATGCTGAAACAAAAGGAATACGCCAAGGACGAACTGTCCGGTTTCCATATTAAGACGCTCACTTCTGATGTCGCGGTTACTTCGTTCAATCTTGTCCGCATCAACAAATCTGGTAAAGCTTTTAACAACGACGGCGCCATGTATACATGGCGCAAAACCAACGGAAGTTGGAAGGTGATAATCGGTGTTCTTTTGAGCCACGAAGGCAACTAGAAGGCTGCTGAATTGAGGTGGCACCTGACGCTATTTGACTCTATGCAGTATTGTATGTGAATCCGTGTTCCCCTTCATGACTTGTATTTTGCCGTATTGGCCACGTCCGATAGCAAAAAGCACTGTTTTATCCGTTCGAAAGTAGTACCCGTTTCGCAGGCGGTCCTTGCACATCAAGCGCTTCACCCAGCGTACAATGACGAATCCACGCCGATTTCTACTTGCGGGCCTTCTGCTGGTCGCGTTGCCGCTGATCGCAGCACACGTCTTCATCTATTTTCTGACGCGCCCAATTCAGCTCCCAGAATACAAGCCAGTCGATGTCGTTTTTCCCGATCAGAACTGGACCGCAGACGAACGTCAGTGGTATTACCACGAGACGCAGGGCGGCGCCTTTGAGTTGATCATTCCGTTTGATTGGTTGCTGGCGTTCGAAAAACCAGAGCTTCCCCTGTTGCTGTTCGGCGAGGTCGGCAAATTGATGGACGAGCAGTACATCTCTCGGTTCGGAT
>CBDTVC010000090.1:0-8276 GCA_965363925.1 uncultured bacterium
GCCTGAATTGGGAATACAGTTCTTGAACAAGGTTATCCGCCGTTTCTTTCTCAAGGTCGATAATCACAGGCCTGGACATCGACGAGGCACCGGCGCTGTCAACGTAAACCGATTTTAATCCGCGGCGACGTTGAAAAAACGAATCAGTCGTGTAAAAGACCTGCATTTTTGAGATAGGAAGTAGCCAGGTCCGCCGCTTTATCACGCCCCTACGAACGCCGAGGGCATCACCCGTAAAAGAAAAGCCGTGACGTTTCCACTGATGGTACGCGAGCAAGAGAAGCAGCGGAGCGAGGAAGACCAGCCAGACCGCCTGCGGATACCAGATGGCAAGAACGCCAATGAGTGCAAGCAGTGAAAGTGTATACCGCACAAACAAGCGCATTATTCTTTTCTTCGAGACTGCGTTGTACTTGTCCGGCATTGTCCACGGAACAACGCGTCTCGCAATTGCATCCGTTTCGGCAAGTCGAGCAAAGGGCACCACAACTCTGTGACCAGCTTCATTTGGGTCGAGGCCCATCGTCTGAACGCGGAGGGCGTTAAACCCGGCTAGTTCACGAATCGGATTTGTCTCAAAGAGAATTGCTTGGATCTTCTTAAGTGGAATGGTACCCTCAGCGAGCGTCATGAGCCCGCTGCGCTTTCCAATTTTTGTACCTTCTTTCCACAACCGGAAACCAAAATACTTATTGAAGTTGACGGCAATCCCCGAGAGCCATGACAAGACAGCAGCGCCGCCAATGCCAAGTATCGCAGATGAAAGTGGCGAATCCTGTAGTGTTCGGATAAACGGCTCATAGCTGCTGCGAAGAATCCACGTTAGCAGTTTCTCAGGGTCGGGCTGGAAGAATTGGAGGGCTGAAAAGATCAGCGCGATGTATAGCAGCGAAAATCGGAATGCCCCGGAAAGCAGGACTCTCCGAATGGTCATCGCAAAAAGCGGTTCCTTTTGTGTAAAGTCACCGACGTCAGAGTTCGGGCGACCTGAGACGAGGTCGGCGGCTTGGAGACTGTTCGTCAATCCAGCGGGATGGCCGACCTGGCCAGCACTGAATTCTTCGCCTGTTTGTGTGGACGAAGGCTGATGATCTGCCCGCGCGGGCGGAAAACCTGCATCCCCCGGCTCGCGGTTATACTTGCGAACGACCTCTCTTATTCGATGGGCTTCCTTCAGTGAGACGAATTGTAGAACGCCTTCAGCGCCGGCGCTACCTGCAGTAACGACCTGCACTTGTGCGGTTCCCGTAATCCTCGGAAGGAGGCGCTGAAGTATCTCAACATTTTGAATCTTGTCGAGGGGAATATTGCGATGTTGTCGAGTAAGAACACCACTTTTGATGACCAGTTCAGTATCGGTTATCCAGTACCGGAATCGCGCATAGCGCAGGTAGATGATTGGCAACGCGATGACGGCGTACACAACCGTGACGATTAGCGACACCAGGTTGCCCTCGTCGGGAGACGTCCAGGTAGCGAATAGCAATGCAACGTAGCCCGGTAGACTTAGGATGACGCGTTGTAGCAGCGTCATCGGGTGCAGCTTAAGGGCGTTTACCTCAGGTTCAGTCATCCAGTCCTAGACGGCATCTTCTAGAATGTAGTTCTTCATCTTGTCGCGCAGTCGGTTCGCTTCGGCGATATCAAGTCCCGGCAATACAACATCGCTACTACGGGTGCCGGCGGTATGCACAATCAGTTTACCCAAATCAAACTCGCGTTCGATGACGTCCTGAGAAACGTCGAGATGCTGAATACGGCGCAGAGGGACAATGGTGTAAACGCGGTTGAAGATGCCACGCTGAACAAACAACTCTTCGTCGTGCAATCGATAGCGCCAAAAACGATATTGCAACCGCGGCACGAAGTATGCCAGTAGCCCACCAACGATAAGAATCGCCCCCGTAATCACGCCAAACGGGATGCTGTTCATTTGGCCGTTGATCAGAACGACTACATCAAATATCATCCCGCCGAGCGTCAACACAGCGACTACAATCGAGCTTTTTATGGTCCAGACTTTGGTGACCGCTTTGGCAAGCGGCATCAGTTCAGCGGGTACTCCTTGGTCGCTGTCTTCCGTAACGTCGCGAACGTTGTCGGATTCGCCCGACCCAGTAACGACCGGATCCTCGTCGTGGTGCTCCATAGTTAGTCGTCGCGCTCCATAAAGTAGTCGGGCTCCATAAAATAGCGGTGCTCCATAATTGGTTGAGCCAGGTTACCTAACCGGAAGCAGAAGCGTCGTTTCGATGCTCAAGTTACGAATACGATGGACTCTAATTCGGCCGTCCGAGTGGAAATTGAGGTTCGGCTTCTGGTTGTTTCATATGACCGTCTTCTGTTGTGGAACCCCACGACCATCGCTATCAATCGATAGATACGCAGACCCAGTTAGTTCGTAGACTCCATCGGCTTCGTTAGTTGTGATCAAGGGTGCGCTGGGCGCTGTAACGAATTTTGGAGCTAACTGACGGATTTCGAAGTGAATGCGCACTCGTTTGCACCAGATCTGGACGGTTGTAATAATTCCGCTGGACCATTTTAATTTGTGATGAGTAACAAATTACCCCTTGCAATTTCGTGCCTGTAAGAAGCGATTCGCGAACCTTGTGATTGAATCCGCGAACTGAAGAAGCAACCGGCGTCGGCGACTTCGCTCATGAACGCTGGTTTCGGGCAGCCCAATATCCAATGCGAGCCAATTGTTGGTCTCCACTGATCAACAGCGTTTTGCAACACTTTCGGGAAAAGCTGGAATTCGAGTGAACACGCGGGTGCAACTAGTTTCCGTTGATGGGCCAGCATAGATCAGTTCATTAGTTATCATAATCCGTAATGACCAATACCAGCGATGCGCTCCTTACCCAGTCGAAGGCGAAAGATCCTCAGGGTAAGCCTTTCGCGCAACTCCGTTCGTTGGCAAATCAAGAGGGAGCGATGGTCGCGCAACCGTTGCTGACTGGATCGACGACCTCGCTTGTCGATCAGTTCCGAGCTGCTCGTTATCGTACGGAAGAATTGGTAACGCCGTTGGAACGGGAAGACATGGTCGTGCAGTCGATGGAAGACACGAGCCCCACGAAATGGCATCTGGCACACACGACGTGGTTTTTCGAAACGTTCGTACTTGAAACACACTGCCCGGGTTATAAGCTTTTCCATCCCGACTTTCCGTACCTGTTCAATTCGTACTACGTCCAGGCAGGCCCACGGTTTAGTCGGCCTCGTCGAGGCATGATTACGAGGCCTACTGTGGAGCGAACACTTGCCTATCGCAGCTACGTCAACGAGAAGATGATTGAGTTCCTCAAGTCGTTAGAGGGATCACGGCACGAAGAAGTCGACGAGCTTGTAACGCTTGGGATCAATCACGAACAACAGCACCAGGAACTCCTGATGACGGATGTAAAACATCTTCTCCATCAGAATCCATTGAGGCCCGTCTACAAGGCGGGTGAGACAGAGGCGTCGTCAGCGTCGCCTCTGTCGTGGGTATTCTTCGAGGAGGGACTATTTGAAGTCGGCCGGGACGAAGACGAAACATTCATGTTTGACAATGAGGGGCCACGCCATCGTGTGTTTCTGGATTCGTTCTGGTTGGCTGATCGCTTGACAACAGCCGGAGAGTATCTCGCGTTTATCGAGGACGGTGGTTACGAACGGCCTGAATTGTGGCTGTCCGCAGGATGGGCTGAGGTCGAGGCGAATGGGTGGAAAGCGCCGATCTATTGGGAGCGCAGTGGTAGTGATTGGTTCGAATTCACGTTTAACGGGTTGGTTGAATTACGACGAGACGCGCCTGCCTGCCACATCAGCTATTTTGAGGCAGATGCATTTGCTCGCTGGTCCAAGGCCCGGCTTCCAACTGAGTTCGAATGGGAGGTCGCTTCGAAGCGCGCCAGCATGGAAAGGAACTTTGTCGAGTCAGAATATCTTATGCCGATGCCCGCTAGCGCGAAGGTGACCGCAAGAAGCGATGCTGGCGGAACGGATCAATCGGAGTCGTTGCGCCAGATGTTTGGCGACGTATGGGAATGGACGCGGAGTCAGTATTCACCGTACCCGCGTTATGATCCGGTTGAAGGTGCGATCGGCGAATACAATGGCAAGTTCATGTGCAACCAATTTGTCTTGCGTGGCGGATCATGCGTTACGCCGCGTTCGCACATTCGGGAGACGTATCGAAATTTCTTTCCTCCGGGCTCCCAATGGCAGTTTTCGGGCATCCGTCTCGCTGCCGACGTAACAACCTCTTAACGCACCCAGAATGTATGTATCCGTGGATGTTGACGAAAGTACCATAGTAGCCGAGCGAGATCCAGAAGTTGTTAAGGAGATTCTTGACGGTCTTAGACGTGTACCCAAACACATCTCGTCGAAGTTTCTGTACGACGAGAAGGGCTCGCTCTTGTTCGATGAAATTTGTGACCTCCCCGAGTATTACCCGACACGGACCGAGACGGCCATAATGGAGCAGTATGCCGACGAAATGGTTCGTGCGGTGGGTGAAAAAGCGGTACTAATCGAGCTCGGCAGCGGAAGCAGTGTCAAAACGCGATTGTTACTCGACAATGCGAAGACTCTATCCGCATACGTGCCGGTTGATATTTCAGCAGAATATCTGAATTCTTCGGTCGAAAGGCTTCGCGGGGAATACCCTGAACTTGTGATCGAACCGGTGGCGGCTGACTACACGCGCTCCTTTTCGTTACCCTCCGGCGTTTCATCGAATAAGCGAAAAGTTGTCTATTTCCCGGGTTCAACTTTTGGCAATTTCTATCCGGAGGAAGGGTTGCATTTTCTTCGACAGATACGAGACGTTGTTGGTGAAACTGGAGGCTTGTTGATTGGACTTGACTGGAGAAAAGACAAGTCAACGCTGGAGGCAGCGTACAACGATTCGCAGGGCGTGACAGCGGCGTTTAATCTCAATATTCTTTCGCATGTTAACAGACTGGCTGGTGGTGACTTTGACGAAGATGCGTTCGAGCATTATGCCTGCTTTGACGAGGAAGAAAGTCGCATCGAGATTTACGTGGTCAGCAAAACGAATCAAGAGGTCCAAGTCGCAAACGAGAAGTTTGTGATCGATCAAGACGAGGCCATCCTCACGGAAGTTTCTTACAAACATCGACCTGTGGATTTTTTCAAACTGGCCACTTCTGCTGGTTTCACCCTGAGTCGTAGCTGGTCCGATCCCAAGCACTATTTTGGTGTTTTATATTTGACCGCCTCATAACGAACAGATTGCACGACGGAGAGGAAGGCGGAGAGAACCTTATAGAAAACGGTTACTTGGCAGTGCACTGGTCAACGATTATTTCTATTATTGTCGACTCGGAAGCATCAGCAATTCTCGAAGTGGGTATCGTACAATGAGGTTTTTCAGTTTCAGTGGCTTAATCGTCCTTTCTCTTGCCTTTCTTGTGAAGGACGGTGGCTGCCAAGCCGCACACTCGTCAACGGGATCGGTTTCTGATTCGTATTCCGTAGAGTCTTATCGTGACGATGCCGAGCGGTTGATCGCAGCTGCATTAGCGGATTCGTCTGCTTTTGAACGGCTTGCAGACTTGACCGACACGTTCGGTTCCCGGTTTAGCGGCACACAGGCCCTTGAAGATGCCCTTGACTGGATTGTTAGTGAACTCAAGGCGGATGGATTCGATGCCGTGATGGAAGACCCAGTCATGGTTCCACATTGGGTACGCGGCGAAGAGAGTCTGTCACTTATACAACCGCGTCGCGCAGAGTTCGCAATCCTTGGACTAGGCGGAAGCATTGCAACGCCTGCCGCGGGTATAGAGGCTGATGTGCTGGTGGTTTCGTCGTTTGAAGAACTTGAAGCGCGCGCCGCCGAAGCCAGGGGCAGAATTGTCCTCTTCAACGTTCCGTTTACGAGTTACGGGCGGACCGTGGCTTACCGATCTAACGGTGCCGTCGAGGCAGCCAAAGTGGGCGCGGTCGCAAGTCTCGTGCGATCTGTTGGTCCCGCTTCTTTGTATACACCACACACAGGTGCGATGCGTTACCAGCCGGGTGTTCGGAAAATTCCGCACGCTGCTGTCACGATTGAAGACGCCATGATGATGCAGCGGATGCAGGATAGAGGTCAGCCTCTCCGGGTCCGCTTGCGAATGAATGCCCAAACCTTGCCCGACGCGCCGTCTCGGAATATTGTGGTCGAAATCAGAGGCAGTGAATTACCGGACGAAATTGTTGTTATGGGTGGACACATTGATTCCTGGGATGTTGGTACGGGTGCCATGGATGATGCGGGCGGATGTGTGGCAGCGTGGCAGGCGTTGCTATTGATGAAAGAGCTGGGTCTGAAGCCCCGACGCACGGTGCGAGTTGTGTTCTGGACCAACGAAGAAAATGGGCTTGCTGGTGGCAATGCGTACCTGAATGATCGCAAAGAGGAGCTTGGTAATCACGTTCTGGCGATAGAAACGGATAGTGGTGTATTCAAGCCTAAGGGTTTTGGATTCAGCGGTTCCGATGAGGCGTTTGAGATGGTCACGGCGGTCGGCAAGTTGTTAGACTCGATCGAGTCTGGAACGATAACGCGTGGTGGGGGAGGCGCAGATATCGGACCCATTATGCGTGAAGGGGTGCCGGGAATGGGGCTGAACGTAGATGGAGCGGAATACTTCAAGTACCACCACACAAGTGCAGACACGATCGACAAACTGGATCGGCACGAGTTTAATCTGTGTGTGGCGACACTGGCAGTGATGGCGTATGTCGTAGCAGATATGCAGGAACGACTGCCCTGGGATGTGTAGGACTGCGTTGAGTGACAGCTTGCAAGTGGCGATCTGCTCGATTAGTGGCACTGCCTGAGATGTACAGTGAGGTTGAAGCAAAATCAATCGCGGCGGATCGCTCGATTCGCCCCGGGGGTGCCAACCCTCATGCCCCATGCTGTCAAGCTAACTGCTGACTCGGACTTGAACCCCTGCACAATCGCATCACATTAATCTCTCACATTCGTGCCGGTGCACAGGCATTGCGCAACTGCCAAATGTGACCGCTCAGACGCGCCTGAACTCCCAGCGCGAAACACACGGTACCGTGATACCATACGTGTTTGTCGTGAAATGCAGACAGTTTCATCTAGATTCGCCCGTGAAACAGGTTTTAGTACCCATTAAACGTAGCCGATAACCGACCTGTCGGCACACCAATATTCCAGCCGACGCACGGTTCCTAACCGCAATTGTTCGGCTGAATATTTATGGATCACCTGTCTGACGAAGAGATTTCCAACCTCGTACCTCCACAATTTGTCACTTTGTACCCTGTCGAAGCGTGTAAATCACGCGCTGTATTAGAAATCGACGGGCAGGGCTACATCACACATCTTGACGCGACTCTTGAAAAAATCCTTGCCGTCGAGTTTTCGACGAATGAGTTTATAGGGCTCAGCTTGGAAGAATTCGAATCAGCGATCGTCGAGGGGAACGATGCATCTGCCAGGCTGATCGAACTGATCGCCCAGCAACGATACCACGACACGCACGAGACTGCGGCTGTCTCAGTTTCTGGCGGAATAACGCTTAATGTGGAGTTTGTCCCGCTCCTGGTCTCCGAAGAACTTACGCGCCGGATGTGGCTCATCAGGGATGACACTGTCCGGGCAAACGAGATCGACCGGATCCGATTCCAGGCAGCTGTTCTTTCTCAAGTCAGTGATGCCGTCCTGACAGTTGATGCCAACATGGCCATCAGCTATTGGAACAAGGGGGCCGAGGAACTCACCGGACGAAAGGCTTCCGAGGTGATCGGGTTGGGGCCTGAGGAGGTCTTCCAGTTTCGCTTTCCATCTCCCGGAGATGAACACACAGCATGGAAGGAACTCGGTGAAGGTGGGGCCTGGTCGGGCGAGTTGATTATTAACACAACCAATTCAGAGCGAGATCGATACGTCGCCACAAATGCAAAAATCCTGAGAGACGAAGCTGGCGAGTTCACCGGATTGCTTGCCGTCGTTCGAGACGAAACGGAGCGACGCGAAATGGAGGACAAGCTGATCCACCACGCGTATCACGACCTTCTGACTGGCCTGCCAAATCGGATGATGTTGCTGCGAACTCTCGACAGCCTTACATCAAATGCGCAGAAGGAGGCGCCGTCGTACGCGCTGCTTTTTCTTGACCTCGACCGTTTCAAAATGGTCAATGATAGCCTCGGCCATCACGCGGGCGACGCAATGTTAAAAACGTTGGCAGTTCGTCTCAAGGAGTGTGTCCGCGGGCACGACATAGTGGCTC
>CBDTVC010000091.1:0-8267 GCA_965363925.1 uncultured bacterium
CAGCCTCCGAAAGATTGCGCTGTAATTGGTTGATGCTGGTCGAAAGGGACCATCCATCCGACGCGTTTCCATTGAATTTATAAAAGCGCGTGAAGCCACATGTCCGTTCCATCAAGTTTTGATGATCAGAGCTGGTCAACACTAATCACTGCGTTTGAACTCGCGTCGCTGGTCGACTTAGATAACAGCGACCAAACAGAGACAGACGCGGATGGCGCTCGATCGACCATCGTGTTTGATTGTCGGTTTTCGCTAGCCGATGTGGATGAGGGAGATCGACTCTTTCGTAGCGGACATATTCCGGGAGCTTTCTATGCTCACCTGGACCATGACCTGTCGTCAACTATCGTTCCCGGTCGCACGGGCCGTCATCCGCTGCCGGAGTCACGGGATTTTGTCACGTTCCTGGAAGAGCGCGGCGTCTGTGATTCAACCCAGGTGGTGTGTTACGACGATAAAGGTGGGGCCATTGCCGCTCGCTTGTGGTGGATGTGCAAGTGGATTGGTCACGAAAAAGTAGCGGTACTTGATGGTGGGATTCAGTCGTGGATCAATGCAGATTACACATTGGAGCAACCTATCCCGCCATTGCCGTCAACCAAGGGAACGATCACCGCGACCGTCCAGCAACATTTGGTGGTTGATGCGACAGCACTTGAGGAGCAAGAAACCGGCGTCAAAGCAATTGACGCGCGTGCGAGTGATCGATACTCGGGTGGGCACGAGCCGATTGATCCTATTGGCGGTCACATTCCAGGCGCTCTCTCGTTTCCATTTGCCGAGAATCTAGACAACGGTCGATTCAAAAATCAATCTGATTTGCGGGCACGTTACGCATCCCTGAGCGGCGTGCAAAACGGAACGCTCATCAGCTACTGCGGCTCTGGTGTGACTGCGGCGCACAACATTCTAGCGATTGTTCACGCTGGCTTTCCGATGCCGCGATTGTACGCCGGATCGTGGAGTGACTGGATCACAAATCCCGAACGCACAATCGAGACCGGCTCCTGAGCTTTGCCTATGTGTACCGCGTAACTGAGGTAGGCATAACCACAAAGCAGATTGCTTCTCTCTTCTTTCGTGAGCGAACCTTGAAGGCCACCCAGCTGAGCCAGCGAACGACTGTTCAGCTTGACCGCTTCGAGTCGCGCTGGAGAAGACTGACGAGGTGGCTCTTGACGGTAGTCCATTCAGAGGCGAGTACGCTGTAGAATACCGTGTCCCGAATCCGACCAGATTCGTTTACAACGTGCTGGCGCAATATCCCTTCTTCTTTTGCTCCGATCCGTAACATTGCGTTCCGGGACTTTGTGTTGAGGGCGTCGGTCTTTAGTTCGACCCGGATGCAATTGCGAGCTTCAAAAGCATGCGTTAGCATCAACAGCTTTGTCTCAGTGTTTGCACCCGTGCGCTGACGGCTGGGTGTAAGCCACGTCCATCCGATTTCCATCCTTCGGTGCGCAATCGAAATACTGCCGAATCGAGTACTGCCAATTATCTCGCCAGTTTTAGCATCGAGCGTCACGAACGGAAAACAATCGCTGGACGCTCGACATGTGAGCGCGGACTCGACATACGCCCGCATATCCGAACGTGTTGAAATTTGACTCACGGTCCATTTCCAAAGATCTGGATAGTTGCCAGCGCTGAACAGGCCTTCTGTATCGGAAAGCTGCATTGGTCGTAAGCGGACTAATGAACCGGCGAGTTCTACGATATTCTGTGAGTCGCTGCTAGGCAACGCCTGAGACAATCTGGTCAATTTCAGAAAGCTCTTCGTGTGTGAAGCTCGCATTCTTACTTGCTGCAACCGCGTCGTCGACATGTTGAACTCGGCTCGCTCCGATTAGGGAAGACGTAACCCGTTTGTCTCGCAAGGTCCATGCAATCGCCAGCTGTGCCATCGTTTGTCCGCGGCGCTTTGCCATTTCTGACAGTCGGCGGACGCCGTCAAGCTTTCTTTGTGTAACCTGGTCAAGACTCAGATAGCCACTCGACTTCGCGGCTCTCGAATCGGATGGCACGCCGTCGAGATATTTGTTCGTCAGAATCCCTTGAGCGAGGGGACTAAATACGATGCATCCGATTCCATTTTCGCCAAGGGCATCCAGAACACCATTCTCGATCCACCTATCAAACATATTGTAAGACGGCTGATGAATGAGGCACGGCGTGCCGAGGTCTTTGAGTATCCTGTGTGCTTCCCGCGTTTGATCGGCAGTGTAAGACGAAATTCCAACGTATAACGCGCGGCCCGAGCGGACAGCATGATCCAACGCGCCCATCGTTTCTTCCATCGGCGTGTCGGGATCTGGACGATGTGAGTAGAAGATATCGACATAGTCCAGGCCCATACGTTTTAGGGACTGGTCCAAGCTGGCGATAAGGTATTTACGGGAGCCGAAGTCACCGTATGGACCCGGCCACATTGGCCAACCGGCTTTTGACGAGATGATGAGCTCATCACGAAGGCCGCCGAAATCCTTCTTCAGGATTTGCCCGAACGTTTCTTCAGCGCTGCCCGGTGGTGGGCCGTAGTTATTTGCAAGATCGAAATGGGTAATGCCGACATCGAAAGCGCGGCGGACCATTGCTCGGCCGTCTGAAAGCGAGTCCACACCTCCGAAGTTGTGCCACAGACCAAGTGAAATAGCCGGAAGGAGGAGACCGCTTTTTCCACAACGGTTGTAGGTGATCGAGTCGTATCGATCAGCAGCGGGTAGGTAAGGTGACATGTTGGTGTGAAACGTGGGGCGACAGAACCGTGCATCTCCCGACACCCTTTAAGCTGGCAGCCAGTCAGCTAGTAACCCATCTGGAGTCACGCCGACGATTGTGTAGCCGAATGTCGGGGTCTGAGACTTGGGTCACGATTCAGAGATAGTGATACTGGTAATTGAGTCTCCTTGCTGGATTGCGTCGACAATGTCCTGGCCAGCGGTCACCTGACCAAACACCGTGTGCCTGCCGTCGAGGTGCGCCTGCGGTGCGTGTGTGACGAAGAACTGACTCCCGTTCGTACCGGGTCCGGCATTGGCCATCGACAAAGATCCGGTTCCGTGACGATGGGGGTTATTTGTGAACTCATCTTCGAATTGGTATCCCGGACCACCGCGACCAGTGCCAGTCGGGTCGCCACCCTGGACCATGAAGTTTGGAATCACGCGATGAAAAGTCACCGAATCATAGAAGCCCTGGCGCGACAGAAACACAAAGTTGTTCACCGTCTTCGGTGCAGCTGAGGCAAACAAGTCGATCTTGATCGTTCCTTTCGACGTTTCCATTTCAGCGGAATATGACTTTGTGGCGTCGATCTCCATTTCAGGTGCCGTTTTCCATCCGCTCATCAGGTTTCCTCTATAAAATGCTTGTTCTTAGGTCTTGCGTGAAAGGTAGCCAACAAACGCAGTCGCCGCAATGAAACCTGAGCACGGTATGGCGGAGTAGAACGGTCTTAATACGATCTTATCGAAATTTGCAAAGCTGGGGTCAGGACGTATGTCTACTGGTCCGGGCACTCGTCCGTTGAGATGAAAACGTCAACTGGCCGGAGTTTGTTATTTTTGTTGCAATGCTATCCCAACCCCCCAAGTCTACCATGTATCACGTTCCACTGATTCCGCTTCTAATCCTCAGCATGGTAGGGCCATTTGAGGGTTGCTCATCTTCCGAACCACATGACCCGATTGACTCCGGTTCCGTTTCCCTTGAGGCGGCGTTTCCGGAATTGTCTTTTCGCCGGCCGCTGGATTTGAAATCTGCGCCTGGCGATCCTTCGAACCTTTATGTTCTGGAGCAAGCAGGGCAGCTGAGCGTCTTTGAAAATCGCCGTGATGTTAAATCCGCAACCAAAATTCTTGACATCGATCGTCGTGTGGACGATTCGAGCAATGAGATGGGTTTGTTGGGTCTGGCCTTTCATCCAGACTTTCAATCAAACGGGTTCTTGTTTTTGAACTATACATCGGGCGATCCCCGTCGTACGGTTGTTGCTCGGTATACTGCTGATCCTTCCAAACCGACGACTGGCATCGATTCAGACTCTGAGCTAATCGTCCTTGAAATTCCACAGCCGTTTGGCAACCACAATGGTGGTGGAATCGCATTTGGTCCCGACGGATATCTGTACATCGGGATGGGTGATGGCGGTGCGGGTGGAGACCCCCAAGAGCACGGGCAAAACCTCGAGTCGCTGCTTGGAACGATGTTGCGGATCGATGTCGACAATCAAGACGGAAATATGCAGTACGCTATTCCCGGCGACAACCCGTTTGTCGGCAGGTCAGACGCCCGTGCCGAGATTTGGGCGTACGGTCTTCGCAATCCGTGGCGATTCAGCTTCGATGTCGAGACCGGTCGTTTATGGGTAGGTGACGTTGGTCAAAACAACCACGAGGAAATTGACATCGTTGAAGCGGGAAAGAATTACGGCTGGAACACGATGGAGGCATCAGACTGCTTCGATCCGAAAGAGGATTGTGATCAAACCGATCTCGTCCTTCCAGTGTCCGAGCATGATCGAAGCCTGGCCAAGTCGATAACCGGAGGTTTCGTATATCGCGGGACGACCATTCCGGGGCTGGTCGGTGCATACGTTTATGCGGATTATGTGACCGGTAGAATCTGGGCACTGACCGAAGAAGTTGACGGATCGTTCTCGCGCGAAGAACTGTTTGATACCGACCTGGCTATCGCGTCGTTTGGTGTTGATGCATCGGGCGAGCTGTACGCTTGTGCATTTGATGGTCACATCTATAAGTTTAGACCACGAGCAGAATAGCAAGGTCAACTTCGCGGGCTAGCCGGGCTTCGCCAGCTGGTAGGGAGGTGCACCATTGACACATCCATGTAGTTCGCCGCGGAGTTGAATCCGTACCAACGTACCAAGGTTTTTAAGCCCGACTTTTATTGACCTGGTGTTCAACGGACCTGTGGAACCCAATCCGGATGATTACTTGATAGGTGAAGCCGAAAACTCAAGCTCCATATCGTTGGACACGGTCGCCGAAGTCGTACGGCAGCACTTCGCTTTTCTGCACGAGCCTGAGTCCGCGGTTGGCGGGGGGGCTGTGCCGGAGCGGAAGGTGTCTGATGAGACCTTGCCACTATCGGTGCAGCCATTAGTTGGCTATGTGGATGCCAACTTTCGGATTACGTCAAACGGAAGCAAGGCCATCCTCAAGATCGCAGGGCAGTCTGTCGACGAATCAGAGGTTAGTTATCGCTCCGCATTGCTAACTCACCTGAGCCGGCATGCAAACGATGTCCCTGTTCCCAGGACGTTGCCAACCGGTTCAGGGTCGGACTATGATAGGAGTGGTCTCGTCAGTGGCCGCTTCGTACAGATGTTTTCGTTCTTGCCGGGGCGACCGCTCGCCGACGTGAATCCGCAAAACCGGGCCTCGACAGCTCAGGTCGGAAAGGCACTTGCCAAGATCGATAAAGCCCTGCTCACGTTCGAGCATCCGGCGATGAATCGATACTTCGAATGGGACCTATCACACTTTCTTGACTTCCGCGAGCGGTTCACTGAACACTCGGTTGGAATACCAAGCGAAATCAGAACGGCAATAACTTCAGCCTTCGAATGGTTTGCAGCGTACACTGACGACGAATCTTCACGCGGCAAAAAGCAGCAGCAAAAATCTGTAATTCACGGTGATGGAAACGACCACAACCTGTTGTTTCATGGCTTTGACGATGGCGTCCCGAAACTCTCTGGAGTTCTCGATTTTGGAGATAGTTCGCGCAGTGAATTGGTCAACGAATCTGCTATTGCGCTCGCATACCTGATGATGGGCAAGCGAGACCCGTTGGCGCATGCATCTGCGTTTGTGTCTTCGTATTGTGACGTGCTGCCGCTTTCGCCGGGTGAGCTCGCGAACCTCATACCGCTTGTGAAATGCCGACTGTCGACGACGATCGTTCAAGCGGCAAAGAAACAACGAGATAATCCTGCGGACGAATATTATCAGATTTCGGCTGAGCCAGCGCGCACGTTGTTGCTTCAACTGGAATCGATCTCGTTAACATTGTGTGAGATGATTCTGCGAGAAGCCGCTGGCCTCGAACCACATCCGCGATCGCAACGCGTCTGCAAATTGCTTGCGTCTGTTCCAGTTGCAGCTATTCTGGACAAGCCGTTTTCCGAACTGCCCGTGCGCGTCGTTGACCTGAGTGTGGACAGCGATGAAGGTGAGTCTATCGAAGCGGCTACGTCATGGCAAAACGTTGATGTCGCACAGTTTCCGAAGAGAGAGGTCGACTCTGCGGGCAGAAGATTTGTTAGTATCGGTCAGTACGATGAGGTGCGAGCCGTCTATTCGGCAGACCAGTTTGTCTGCGAGACGGATGCCGGTGACGAACGACGATCGGTGCACCTGGGAATTGACGTGTTTGGACCTCCAGGAATGACCATCCGCACTCCGTTAGACGGAGATGTGTATGGATTGGCGGATAACGATGCGGCACTGGATTACGGGCCGACGGTAATCCTGAGTCATACGATCGAAGGCGAGAAACTCTTCTCGCTTTTCGGACATCTTTCGCGTGCCTCGCTGTCGGGCATGGAAGTCGGGCAGCGGCTGCGAGCTGGCGACGTTGTTGGGGAAGTGGGAGACCAAGCAGAGAATGGTGGTTGGGCGCCGCACCTTCACTTTCAGCTGATGCTTGACATGCTGGGAGAGTCGAATAACTTTCCCGGAGTCGCACGACCGTCGATGCGCCGAGTAATGACGAGCAGTTGTCCGGACCCCAACCTGTTGTTGCGGATCCCGATGTCGAAAGGTGCTTCATCTGATCGGACAGTCGAAGATATTTCCAGGTCGCGCCGCGAACACCTTGGTCCTAATCTAAGTCTGTCCTATAACGAGCCGCTTCATATTGTTCGCGGTTCGGGAGCCTGGCTAACTAGTTCGAATGGTCAACGTTATTTGGATTGCGTTAACAACGTGTGTCATGTCGGCCATTGTCATCCGCGAGTTGTCGACGCGATCGTCCGGCAGGTGCGGATATTAAATACAAATACGCGCTATCTGCACCAGACAATTATCGATTACGCGGAGATGCTTACGGCCCGATTGCCGGATCCGTTGAGCGTGTGTTTCCTTGTGTGTTCGGGAAGCGAGGCGAATGATCTTGCCTTACGGATGGCGCGGACGTTTACTGGTCGTAAAGGGGTTGTAGCTCTTGACTCAGGATATCATGGGCACCTTACTTCACTCGTTAATGTGAGTTCGTACAAGTTTGCGGGGCCGGGAGGAGCAGGTGCCCCGGCGTACGTTGAACTGGCCGATATGCCGGATCCGTTTCGCGCACGAGATGGCGCAGGCTCGACGACTTTTGCCGACAGTGTCGGAGTCGCTTGCAAGAGGCTAGATCAGAAGGGAATGCCCCCCGCGGCATTTATTGCGGAGACGATATTGAGTTGCGGCGGACAAGTTGAGCCACCTGAGGGTTATTTGCGGGCGGCCTATGGGCAGGCGCGTGACGCGGGTGCCATTTGTATCGCAGACGAAGTGCAGACGGGTTTTGGGAGAATGGGGACTCATTTCTGGGCATTTGAAACACAGGGAGTGGTGCCGGAAATCGTGACGATGGGCAAACCAATCGGAAACGGTCACCCGATTGCTGCTGTTGTGACGACTCGCGAAATTGCAGATACGTTTAACAACGGCATGGAGTATTTCAATACGTATGGGGGCAATCCCGTCTCGTGTGCAGCTGCAAAGGCTGTGTTGGAAGTGATCGACGAAGAAGAACTGCAGCAGAATGCGCTGGAGGTTGGTCGGTACTTTATCGAGCGATTGTCTGAACTAAAAGACCGGTTCACGTTGATCGGCGACGTGCGGGGACGTGGCCTTTTTCTTGGAATCGAATTGGTGACTGATCGTGAAACGTTGGAGCCGGCAGCAGCGGAGGCCTCTTATCTGGTGAATCGACTGCGGGCATTTGGTTTACTGTTGAGCACGGACGGGCCGCTCCACAACGTTATCAAGATCAAGCCGCCGATGGTGTTTTCGCGCTCCGATGTTGATCTCGTGATTACGGGGATGGCGAGGGTTTTTGAGGAGGACTTCATGATGGGAATCGGTCGTTGAGCTTGTTGAACTGCAGAACAGTTGGCTACCTTCCAGGCGGACTCATTGTGTCTGTTTGCGAGCGTAAATGCATTTAGTTTGAGTCGTTCCTGCTGATTAGATTGTAATCGGGGCGGAGGATCTGGGTGGCCCCCGGCTGAACACCACAAATTTCGCTAACAAGAATCA
>CBDTVC010000092.1:0-8267 GCA_965363925.1 uncultured bacterium
TTGAAATGGCGCACCATCTCAGGCAGGGGGACACGAAAAGACTCGGGCTTCTCAACAAGCTCTCCGAATTGACCTACGTACCAACCGTTGCCACAGGTGACATCCGCTATGCATATCAAGCAGATTACAAACGTTACGACCTGTTGAACTGCATACGGTTAGGGATCACTGTTTTCA
Organism: uncultured bacterium; assembly: GCA_965363925.1. GTDB lineage: Bacteria > Bacteroidota > Rhodothermia > Rhodothermales > JABDKH01 > JAGQWL01. Next base: position 178 of record CBDTVC010000092.1, read on the forward strand.
CATCACATGAAGAACGTCCACCCAACGCTGAGGCCTATCTGAAGTCCGCGGATGTCCTCAAGAAACTGATACCCTACCCTCACGCCTTCCAACGGACCACCGAGATTGCAGAAACGTGCTCTGTTGACCTGCTACCCGGCCACATCACCTCTCCTGCGGCCAGAATACCGCCTCCTTACACCGCAAAATCCTACTTGCACAAGAAGTGTGAATCCGCTTTTGCCTGGCGCTACCGGCACAAAAACCGAAAGAAAGCCCGTGAACAACTCGACAAAGAAATACGCATTATCGGCCAACTTGAGTTGGACGAGTTTTTCCTTGTCGTTGCAGAAATTGTCGAAGAAGCACGCAGACGTGGGATCCGATGCGCAGGAAGAGGCTCTGCCGCCAATTCAATTGTTGCTTACTTGCTTGGCATAACCGGCGTTTGCCCAATCGAACAAAACCTCCTCTTCGAACGCTTCTTACACGCGGGCCGGCAAGGCACTCCGGACATCGATGTTGACTTCGATTCTGACCGCCGTAGCGAAATCATTGAGTGGATGGACGAGCGCTTCGGAATCGAACAAACCGCAATGACGGCAACCATCATCACGTATCGCGTACGATCCGCCATTCGTGACACAGCCAAAGCTCTTGGATGGCCGATGGACCAGGTTAACCGGCTCTCAAAATCTGCCTCCCCATACGGCAGCAATCTGACCGACTACCGTGTCCAGATGGAGCAAATTGTTGGCGCTTCTCCCCTGTTCGATGTACTGCTGACAATGGCCAACGACCTGACCGGTTGCCCGCGCAATCTCGGCCTCCACTCAGGTGGAATGGTACTTTCCCGGAAGCCGTTGCACCACTTCTCACCCGTACAGGAATCCGCAAACGGTGTCAAAATGGTCACCTTCGACAAAGACGATGTCGAAGCACTGGGCCTCATCAAGTTTGATGTTCTTGGATTGCGGATGTTGGCCGCGCTCAGCGAAGCCGTTGAACTTATCCATCGGCACGCCCCGGCAAACAGTCCGGATAAACACATGGAAATCGACGAACTCCCGCTGGACGACATCCAAACGTTCAACATGATCAGAGCAGGTAAAACACTTGGTGTCTTCCAGATTGAATCCCAGGGCCAGCTCCATCTTCTCGGCCAACATCAGCCCGAGAACTTCATGGACCTGATTAATGAAATTGCGTTGTTCAGGCCGGGACCGCTTCAAAGTGGATCGGTTCATCCCTTCGTACGAAGGCGCCGACAATTGGAACCGATTACCTACCCACATCCATCACTTGAGCCTGTACTCAAGGATACACTCGGCATAATCATCTATCAGGAGCAAGTTCTAGAGGTTGCCCATCAGTTTGCAGGAATGCAGCTTGAAGAAGCGGACGAGTTCAGACGACTGATGTCGAAGTTTCGTGACCCGGGTCAAATGGAAGGTATGCGAAAAAGCTTCATCGATGGCGCAATGCAAAAGGGTGTCTCACATGAGATTGCAACAACTGTATTTGAAATCGTCTCAAAGTTTGTTGGTTACGGGTTTTGCCGCAGTCACGCAGCAGCCTTTGCAAAAACCGTCTACCAATCGGCCTACTTGAAGAAGCATTACCCCGCTGCGTACATGGCGGCCTTTATGGAGCATCGCCCCGGCTTTTACAACTTGATGACAATTGAGGAAGAAGCCCGCCGATTCGGCGCACCAACACACCAGCCTGAAATCAATCGATCTGGCGTTAGATACGATCTTGAGACAGTCAACGATAAACAGGTAATCCGTAAGCCGTTGACATCGGTCAAAGGCCTGACAACCGAGACGGCCCGACAAATTGTATGGGAGCGACTGCAGAGCCCGTTCTCTTCCGTTGAAGATCTCTATCAACGAGTACCGATCCCAGTCGACCTACTACGTAATCTTGCAGTATCCGGCGCTCTGGACGGGATTGCAGAAAGTAGCAGATCCGCTCTCTGGCAAATCGGTTTGCTGCAAAAACGCCTTGGAGATCCAGGACGCAAACCAACACCCGAGTTGTTCAGTATGCCCACGTATACACTGGCAGATATCCCCGAACTCCCGACGCTATCTGTCGAAGACCGGCTAAGCTGGGACTATGAAACCCACGGAGCAGCACGTATCCATCCGATGACATTGGTACGAAGAACGCTGAACGACCTGGAAATTCGACCCATCGAAATGTGTCATCGGATCGGGAAAACGATTGGCTCAGGCTCCGAAAGTCACCGAAGCGAATCGCAAACAATTGTTACCGTCGCCGGAATATCCGCCCTTCGACAGCGCCCCTCCACCGCAAATGGCGTGCTCTTCCTGACGCTTGAAGATGAAACCGGAATGATCCAAACGATTGTATTGCCCAAGGCAATCGAACACCTGGACCATGTCTTGGCCCATTCAGCACTAATCGCACGTGGGAAATTGCAGGTAATGGGCAATTGGCGAGGGCTTGTACTTACACAGGCATGGCCGCTAAACGGCATACTTGGTGGGTACGAAGGCCATCTGTCAATGGCTGGTGGCCGAGACAAACTCGTAACCCGTCAGGACGACGTCCCCACCGAATCGCTTTCGCCCTCTCGAATCCGATAGCCCTATGACCCATCCGGCCCGGCAGCCAAATCATCGGCTGACAGTATACTCGTCTGCGTGACCCCGCCTTTGACAGTCTCAAGCGGACGTACCGTTTTGTACCTCAACGAGGCACGCCACGGGGCATCCCTGGCAGCCAAATCGAAGAATGTAAGGCGTGGCCCACGCTTCGAGAGATAATACCGATGACCCGATTCAACTTGTTGTCTATCAACCGATTGTCCTTGACAAAATGTCCCGTTGGAGCTGGCAAGATCGGTAATCCACCAAGTCCCGTTTTCCAGGGTGACGTGGGCATGAATCCGGCTCACGTACGGCGACGGTAACGCCAACACACAGCGTGAGTCACGACCCACACGAAACGAGCTCTCGAACTTGAACGCGAACGTACGACCGTCTTTCTCCTCGATTTGCACCAACATCTCCATCGATCAGCGTTTGGGTTCAGACACTTGCCCGCGGAGACTGCGACCGGGACTACATCCAAAAAAAGAACAGCCCGCGGAGACTGCGACCGGGACTACGTCCAGAAAAAGAACGGCCCTTGGGGACAAAATCAATGGGCCGGGATCAAACTCAATAGGCGCAAAACGAAGAGAGAATGCGCCACCAAACATCTGAAAAATCCAAAAAAAGTACCGGGAGCGGGACTCGAACCCGCACGGGGTTTGCACCCCAACGGATTTTAAGTCCGTTGCGTCTACCATTTCGCCATCCCGGCCAATTCACAACACGTTTCCATTGCGAATCGGAATACAGTAAACTACTACCCTAATTGAGGTGAATCAAACTGCAAGGGCTGCACCGGCACAAACGACAAGACCTAAACCCGAACTGCCCGAACGGTCACCCACTGCATTCCGCCCTCAGCAAACTCCCGCTTCAAATTTCCCGTACCGAACGTGTTACGCTTTAACAATCGTGAAACCACAAACGACGAAGCACTATCGCGCCTGCGAAGTGCCGCAATAGGCCTGGTTGAAAACTCAATCGCACCTTACTCAGCCCAGCCGGTCGCCTGCGCCGCCATGTTGTCGGACGGTCAATGGATTCCGGGGGTCCGCATCGAATCAGCCTCCTTCTCACTGGCAATTCCAGCAGTAGTCAACGTACTGTCCACCGCCGTCGCATCGCGGCGAAACGACGTCGTGGCGGTGGCACTCAGTCGACCTGCGAAAGAGTATGAGACGTCCTTCTTACTCAACAGCTACCCGGGACCATTTGTCAAGGCAGAGAAAGACCTGTTTGTCCTTGCCAACAACCGGTCAATACCCCCTCCGTCCGCAATGTTGTCACCGTTCCTCGCAGATCCACGCCCCCAGACCGCGGAAGAAGGAATAATACTCGCTAAGAGTATGTCACGCCACGCCAGCGTTCGCGAATCGCAATTCCCGGTTGGTGCCATCCTGGATTGTGGCGACCACGGATTGATTCCTGGAGTGAACGTCGAACACGAAGATTGGAGTCGCATTATATGTGCTGAACGTAATGCAATTGGAACCGCAATCAGCTATGGACTTTCGGACTTCGAAGCGATGTACCTGGCCTGCGACAAAGACACGACCGCTTCACCCTGTGGCGCCTGCCGGCAAATTATTGCCGAATTTGGAGGCGACGTCCCAGTCTACATGGACCGGGGAGATGCCCCACCCGAAATGGCGAAGCCCGGACAGCTGTTGCCCAACTATTTTGCCGGAAGCAAGTTGCGACAACAACCCCGCCGATAACCGAACCAACTGGCCGCTTGAGCGTGCTACTCCACTAGCCAAACTCAGCTCACCAACCCCCCTCATCGGCGTTTATTGATGTTGTACGACATCCTTCGCTTTATCGCCGGACTGGCCATCCTGTATTTCGGTGCAGATTGGCTTATCCGCGGCGCCGCAAGTCTCGCACTAAAGTTTGGCATTCGACCCCTCGTAGTCGGGTTGACTGTAATCGCTCTCGGCACGTCCATGCCGGAGTTTATTGTCAATTTTTTTGCAGCAATGTCTGGTGAAGACAGCCTGGCCCTCGGAAATATTATTGGATCAAACGTCGCCAACATTGCGCTGATTCTCGGTGTTTCTGCGTTGGTTTATCCAATGAACGTGTCCAAGGGCATGCTTCGCAAAGAATATCCGATTCTTCTGGGCATCATGGCCGGATTTTACTACCTGGCAAGTGACGGGCTCATTAGCAAGAATGATGGGATGTTACTGGTCGGCACGCTTGTGCTGTTTCTCCTTTTTGTTGTTCTGGATGCCAGACGCTCAAACGGCGAAGGTGTGGACACGTCGTCGGTCGCGGCTGAAGGCCTTCTGCCAACGTGGAAAAAAATCCTTTTTCTGGTCGGCGGCATCGTGATGCTCACAGTCGGAGCCCGTTTGATGGTAATCGGCGCTGTCAATATTGCCGATTCACTCGGTATCAGTAAAGTGATTGTTGGACTTACCGTCGTAGCCATCGGGACGAGCCTTCCCGAACTTGCAGCATCCGTGATGTGTGCCATCCGTCAGGAGGCTGACCTATCATTTGGGAACGTCCTTGGAAGCAACATCTTGAACGTCCTCTTTGTGGTGGGATTGATTTCGATCATTCGCCCTCTTTCGGTCGAACCCGATACCATCAACCTGCATATGCCAATCATGATCGGTTTTACACTACTGTTGCTACCGATCGCGCGGACCAATTATCAAATCTCTCGAGTCGAGGGAGCCTTTCTCGTGGCGGCCTTTATCGGCTACCTGTATTATCTGGTGCTTGAGAATGTATAGATGCCTCGCAGGAAATAGAATTTGCTGGCGCCGTCCGAATCTACTCGCCCTCCGCTTAGCGGTCGGCTTGGTTCTGGTTGCATTCACTGGACCCGTGAGTGCCCAGAGCTCTCAAACCCTATCGGTTTCGCCGACCAGCCAGGAGAATACATCTGCTCCGGCAAAATACTGGTTGTTCTTTCGCGACAAGCCCGCGGTAAGCGGAAAACAAGCGACGGTCGAGCTCACTGAACAGGCCGTAGCTCGGCGCGAAACGCGAAGTACCCGAGTTGACCACAGGCTGGACCGTCCTGTCTCCACGAAGTATCTAGACGTGTTGAGCCGACGGAATATTGAGGTGATCGTCCAGAGCCGCTGGCTAAATGCGGTAAGCGTCCTCCTGTCGCCATCGGATGTTGACGAACTTTCACGCCTCGACTTTATCTCGGAAATCCGACCGGTTGGCGTTGCCCACACAAACCAACCTGCAGTCATTGAGGACGGAACGAATGTCGAGCTGTATTCATCCGACGTGTCTTCGCAGCTCTTGTCCGCACTGGAAACACGAATTGATTACGGCCCCTCACAGACCCAGCTCCAGATCATGAACGCAATTGATCCGATAGAGCGCGGATACATCGGGACCGGTGTAACAATTGGTTTTCTGGACACCGAGTTTGACACACTGACGCATCCCGTTTTTGCACAGCTAAAGGCGGATGATCGACTGATCGGTTCGAAGTTCTTCACGCCCGGCCCTCAAACCAATCGCCACGGCGTTTCAGTCGCATCAGTTGCAGTGGGTTTCGCGGATGGTCAACTGATTGGACCTGCATACGGTGCAAACGTTCTGCTCGCCACCACGGAGTTTGCGCCCACCGAAACCAACCAGGAAGAAGATGCGTTTGTTGCGGGAATAGAGTGGCTCGAAAGCCAGGGAGTAGATGTCGTCAACACGTCGCTTGGGTACACGGAGTTCGACTTCGGGCAGAACAGTTATACGTATGCTGACCTCGACGGCAACACCGGGATTACCACCCGGGTGGCCGACATTGCAGTTTCCCTTGGCGTGGTCGTAGTCACGAGCGCAGGAAATTCCGGTACGCTGCCATGGAGATACATAGGCACTCCGGCTGATGCCGACTCCGTAATCACCGTTGGAGCAATTGATTCTAATGGTATCAAAGCCAGCTTCAGTAGCTTTGGCCCAACGGCTGACGGTAGAACTAAACCCGAAGTGGCCGCAATGGGCCGGGCAACATACGTCGCGACTCCTGGCGGATACGGAGCTTCAAACGGAACGTCGTTTTCAAGCCCACTTGTAGCCGCGGTGGCATGCCAGATCCTGCAAGCAAATCCCGACCTAACGCCCGTCCAGGTGCGACAGATTCTCATTGATACGGCCAGCCAGAGTGACGCACCCGACAATAACCTCGGATATGGAATTGTCAACGCTGGCGCCGCCGTTGACCGTGCCCTCGCGCTGGTCGTGGATGTTGACACGGATGCCTATGAGCTAGTGACTGAGTTATCTCTGGCACCGCCGTATCCTAACCCGACAAACTCAGTAACGTCGGTAGTCGTTTTTGCAAATGATCATCAACCTGTATCCATTTCGATATTTGACCTCCTCGGAAGACGCGCACAGCGATTGCCCGATGTTCTCGCTGATCCGGATGGAACTGTCGTATCGATTCCGACCACAAACCTGCGTTCAGGAATCTATACCATAAGAGCTGAATCAGCTGCCTCTTCGGCCACAACCCGACTAACCGTTATACACTAGTTCGATCCCAGTCGAGCAGCGAATGAATCTCGGACACAATCCATTTCTCCTGATCGCGGCCCTTGCAGCGGTTCTTCTCTTTTCCATCTGGGCGTATCGTCGGACGGTGCCGGATGTAGGACGTAAGAAGATCGTGCTGGGCCTACTCCGCTTTGTCTCCTTGGGACTAATCGTATTCCTACTGTTCCGGCCGACGCTCAGATCTGTCGACGTCCGCACACATCCGCCTGTACTCGCGATCCTTGTCGACCAATCACAGAGCCTGACTGTCACGGGCCCCGACTCAATTGCGGTGATCAAGCAACTCCTTGAATCGCTGAAGTCGACGGACCTGCCCGGTGAAATTCGCATGTATGGATTTGGCTCCGAGGCTGGCGAAATCACTCTCCCTGTGACGGCCGACTCAATCATCTTCGATCAACAGCGGACCAACTTCTCACGCGCACTGGAGTTTGTCCGCGACGACCTGCAAGAAGACAACCTTCGCGCCGTGTTATTGATATCGGATGGGCAACAAAACACGGGGCGCAATCCACTTTTTGTAGCGGAACGATATGCAGCCCCCGTTCACACGGTTGTTGTGGGTGACACCACAGTACGGAGAGATGTTCTGATCGAATCGATTCTCTCAAATGACATCGGATATTTGAAGACAGAGATTCCGGTTCGAGTCACGGTTCGTTCAGATGGGTACGATAATCCGCGGCTATCGGTCTCCCTGAGTGTGGATGGCGTCGTTGTTGCAAACGAGCGGCTGCAGTTCGCTTCGGACCAGGAAGAGCAAACGGTTAACCTCAGCTTCACTCCCGAATCTGCCGGTTTTAAGCGGGCTCGCGTGTCTGTTACCCGTCTAGAGGGCGAAACGACCTATCGCAATAACACCGATGCATTTTCGGTCCGCATTCTTGACAGTCGAAAACGAATCTTGCTTCTTGCGGCAGCACCAAGCCCTGATGTATCTGCACTGAACCAGAT
>CBDTVC010000093.1:0-8259 GCA_965363925.1 uncultured bacterium
AGATTGACACGCCGGTTGACCTGGCGCTCGCGGCCGTTCATTACATGGCAGCTTCGAAGTACGGAGTCAAATACATCTGGGAAGGCCACTCATTCCGGACCGAAGGCATTTCTCCACCAGGCTGGTTCTATATGGATGCAAAGTACGTGCAGAGCATCCACAGCCGTTTCGGTGACGGCAAGATCAAGACGTTGCCGATGCTCTGGATGCATCGCTGGCTGAAGTGGATGGTAGTTGATCGAATTCGAAAATTCCGCCCGTTGTACTATCTCGACTATGACAAAGAGGCGACCAAGACATTTCTCGCCGATGCGTACGGGTGGCAATGGTACGGAGGCCATCACATGGAAAACCGGACGTCTTACTTCGTCAACAACTACTACTTGCCGAAGAAATTCGGTATCGACCTCAGGTTTTCGGAGTTGTCCGCATTGATCCGCGCAGGGCAGATCAGTCGCGACGAGGCGATGATGCGGATTGCTGAGGAAAAACCTTTTGACGAGGAAATTCTTATCGAGATCAAGCATCGTGCGGGGTTCTCGGATGTCGAGTGGGAATCAATCATGGAAGCACCTCTATCGCACTACACGCACCATCCGACATACAAACGGCGATTTGAGCAGATGCGTCCGTTCTTCTATCTGCTATACCAGGCGGGCTTCGTGACGAAGAGCTTCTATGAAAAATTCTGCGTACTCAAAGACGATGAGGTCGACACAAAGAACCTTTTTGAACCAGTACGCGGTGCAGATCGGGAACGACCAGCGATTCAGGCACCCGAGAGGTCACCGAGCGATGGGAAGCTTAGCAGGCAGGCACCTCACCGAGAGTCGGCGGCGTAACACTGTGTGTCGGTGAGCAGCGGAGGCGAGCTGTGGTTGACGGTGCCAGTCTTGGTGCAGCTTACTCAGTAACAGTGACGTAGTGCGTTCTCGTTTCGGAAGCCATTGACGCTCGAAATGAGTATACCAGTTCAGGAGCTCCCGACTCAACGTAGCCAGAACTTGCTGAAGCGAAAAGCACTCCCGACGCACGTGGTTCACTCAGCATCGAAACCGTCCCTCCACCAAGCGAGCGGGACACGCGGACGTTCGAGTCGTTTGTATACAACCGAACGCTCCGTACAACTTGTGCGGATTCTCGATTACCCGTCAAGACCTGTGTGCCCGCATCCGAAAACTGGAAATACGCAGGAATTACTATCCGAACAGCGTGACTTGCAGACACTGCCGGCGTATAGGCGATCGATGTCGACCCAGTAAAGAATGATTCTGCGGATGGTCGTGATTGAGTCACCTGCGCATAAGCAGATGTACCCGCTAACGCGAACGATAGCGTCACGACAGCCGCAATAATGCGTGCCATAGAAATAAATAATAGAGACTACACGCAAGCACTAAACAATTACGGTCGCAGGAGTAACAGTAAAAATATGCGACGGTCGGGTGCATTGCGCGTTGAGGCGCTCTTTGGGTATCGCCGTTACTCCGTTTAGTTTAAGTACGCTCTAAACGGTGGTTTTTGCGAAGCGGTCAGTGTTCGTGTTCGCCCGGCGGAATAACCATGATGTGGGCAGATGCTGTTCCAGAGCGCATAATCCACGGAGCACCCGGAGCGGATGGTTTTTCGGTCAACCCCGTGCTCTTCGGGGTAGCGTAGGGAATATATATGGCGTAGATCGACACCTTTGCGTAATCCGGATCGAAGCCCTCGAGGTCTGCCATAAGATTGTACAACATTGCTGGCTTTTCAGGCAGTTTGAGGGTACCGGCGTCAGCCTCCGCATGGCGAATTTCCTGTGATTCACTTCCGTTCTTTCCCTGGGCCTTGAGCTCTCGTCCACGGGCCATAAAGGGCTCAAGGGAATCATGATAGCAGGCAGATTGAAATCTATCGTCGCCCGGTTTGTCCCCGAGGCAAATCATTTCGTTCGAACCTTGCCGAGCGACGCTAAGTTCACCCGCTGAATTGTAAGTCATCACGGTTGCGTCAGCACGCAGATGTTCGGGAGCGGCGAGCACAGCGAGGTCGATCGCTTTTCGGTCGGATTGTCCGTAGACGTCTGTCGTCAGAAACGAGGCGGAGACAATAATAACGGCGAGAAAGAGAAGCGTGCCGGAGTGTTGATGGTGCATGTTTCGTCCGAGGCTGGTTCGTCAGAAGTTGGGCGCGGGTCAGCATTCCAGAAGAAGGCTGCGTGACCAGGAAGATATTCCAGCGAATCGTAGGGTCAAATTCGGAGTGACTGCGGCCGCTTCGCAAACCGCTCTGGTCAGCTCACGATCCAAAGGTGTACGTGTACTTCACAATGGCAGTCCGGCTGGATGAAAGCGGTAGGACCGGATATTCACGGATCCGGTTCCTGTTCAACCCTTCACTGAACACAAACCATAGATCACTTCCTTCCCGGAAGTTGTATCGAAAGCGGACATTCGTAACCGCAAAGTCGGCGGCTGTGTTGTATTGGAAGAAAACGTCAGACGAAAACTGTTTGTTGAGCGCAAACTGTGCCCGAACGCCGAGCAGATGGAACGAAAATGATTGGTCTCGATCCTCAAAGTTGATAAAATTTGCATCCCATTCCAGCTTGAGTTCAACGTGCTTCGAAAGTGCCCACGTTGGTTCGAGTGAAAGTTCGTATCGCGTCCCGTCAAAGAACGTCCCGGCTGCGGCACTCGTACTTAATCGCAAAGCGGATGAGCGAGCCGTGCGGTACGAAAGTTTGGAGTTCGTAAACGAATAGGTGCCAGGAGGGACCGATGCATCATCCGCAAACAAGAGCGAATCCGGCAGATCCTCGTAAGTATTCTCAACTTCCAATGTGATATTACCACCCGATTTGAAGTCGACGTCTAGCTCACCGCCAATATCTCTCGAATCAAGTTTGCCGTCATCGTTTCTAAAGAAATTGCCACTCTTGACGGATGGGGAAATTCGTCGAAAGCGGGACCAGTCGGGAGCAAGCTGACCGTATCCGATTTTTACAAATCCAGAGCTCACCCCTGTACGTGTATTGAACCCGACCCCCGGGTTAAAGAGTTCACCGACGCGGACTGCAGTGAAGTCGTAAAACAGTCCCTCCTCCGTCCGACGCTCCCAAACCAATCGGGCCTGCGTCGCCTGTATGAAATCATACGTAGCGCCGTCTTCGTAGTCGCTGTCCAACGTATGCGCGACCTGCACGGTTATGAAATCATCTTTCCTAATGTTGATGAGGCCATCCGCCCCAAACCCAAAATTGTAGACGCCGTCATATCCGATTCGACTGGTCGCCATTCCGCCGACATACGAATTTTGATTGACCACTTGGCGTCGTGCACGCAATACACCAAAATTCTCCGATGCAAGTTCCAACGGTGTTGAGCGAGCCGTCTGCAGGTCGATAAAGCCGACGTCCCACTGGCCAACACGACCAACCAGTCGGGCGCCTCCGAGAATTCGAACCAATTCGCCATCCGCGACGCCAATTTGGCGGCTGTGAAAAAGGCGATTGGGCCCACCAAGACGGAATTCAAAAACACCCGCCCGTTCCTGGAAAAATTGACGCTTCTCAGGGAAAAACAACGAAAAGCGAGTGAGGTTTACTTGTTGGTCGTCCGCCTCTACCTGCGCGAAGTCTGTGTTAACGGTGACGTCCAGCGTCAGATTGCTGAGCACATTATACTTGACGTCGACGCCGATTTCGCGTTCGAACGAGTTTACTTTCCGGTAGGCGGATTCGTCACCCAGCAGCTCAGCCCGACGGTCTGCGCCGCCCGCCACGTACGGCGTGATGTAGAGAGGGCGCTGCGCAACCACGTCAGACAACATGACATTCTGCGCAACAGAAGGCTTTGCAAACCCGAGACTCCAGTTGGGAGGTATAGCGGGAAAAATGTGACGCTCGTTCTTGCGGGCAATGAAGCGGTACACAATCATCCCCATCTGTACCTTACCATCTGTTACTTGAAACCCAAGACTTGAAAAGGGAATACGAATTTCAGCAGACCACCCGTCATCATTGATTGTCGTACTGGCGTCCCAGAACGTATTCCAGCTTCCATTCATGGCGCCGCTTCCCCCACTCGAGTTCGCGTCGTTTGAGATTGCCATGTCGTTTCGCACACCTTGCGGTGTCGTGAAGAACCAGAGGGCGTTTTCGTTGTCGTCAAACGTGTCGAGTATAATCGCAAAGGTATCGTCACCACTATACCGGTCTCGATAGAGCGAATACGAACGCACGCCGTTTGGATCGCTGTCGTAGAGACGACCAGAGACGTACACAAAATCGTCGTCGTAGCCAACCCGGATTTCAGTTCGTTCAGACATTTCCCCGCCGAACGTGGGCTGATACATGACCATGTCGTACGGCTCGATGGCGTCCCACGCGGGTTCATCAACAATGCCGTCGAGGACGACTGGGCCCGTAAGGCGTGACAACGAAACCGTTTCCTGGGCCGCAGCTTCCCGGACAAATACGATCGATAAGGCGACGAGAATTACGGAGACAGATCGTAACAAGCAGATTGTTGGTTTGAGGCTGGAAGCGCTGGGCACCCAAACGGGCATGTCGAAGCGTTTAGTTGCGGATGACCAATATCGACAATTCGTGGTACATTGGACGGCAGAGAATGACGCGGAGCCGTTGGCTCCGCTGAAGATTGGAAGATAAGAAGATGAAATTGTGTGGCGAGTTCCTTGATTGTTGATACTAGGTGTGTACAAAATGGGCCAGGAGTATTCGGAGTTAAACGCAGAGCATATTCAGTTCGTCGAAGCGCAATCGATGTTCTTTGTCGCGACGGCGCCGGGTGGTGACTCGGGACGTGTCAACATGTCGCCGAAAGGCTTGGACTCGTTTCGGATAATTGCACCCAATCAGGTTGCGTATCTCGACATTACGGGTAGCGGGAACGAGACGGCTGCTCATGTAACACAGAATGGTCGGATCACGCTGATGTTCTGTTCATTTGGACGTGCACCAATGATCCTTCGGCTTTACGGTGGAGGGCGTGTTGTACTTCCCGGGACGCCTGAGTTCAAAACTCTCATCCCTCACTTTGAGTCATTGCCTGGGCTGCGGCAGCTCATTGTCGCTGATTTGACTTCTGTCAAGACATCCTGCGGATATGGTGTGCCCGTAATGGATCTTGTTAAAGAGCGAAATACCCTGACGGGCTGGGCTTCATCCGAAGGCGAAGAGGCACTTGCGGAATATCGACGAAAAAAGAATGCCGTCAGCCTGGATGGTATTCCTGCTCCGATGCCGCATGCGGATCCACGCTGAATTGTGGAGAACGGGGTTGACCCGACTGGCGTTGCTTCGGCGGCATTCTGCTTTGCAATTGCAGAACTGCCTTGCAAAATTGTCTTGAATACTGTCGATTTTGTTACTGCCTAAATTTTCGTAACTCGCGCACATTCTACTATCTTCGACCGATCAACTAACGGAATGTGAGATGAAGCACGACGATCGACAGGCGATGTTATTGGACGAGGCGCAAGAAGCTACTGGTGTCCGGAGGCTGCGGTTGTTCTTTTCGCTTTCGGGTCCGGGTTGGTTGCAGGCAGCCGTGACCTTGGGCGGAGGCTCGTTGGTTGGTGCGCTGTACCTGGGTGTGATCGGCGGATATAACCTCCTTTGGGTACAGCCAGTCGCTATGGCCGGTGGCGTGATCATGCTCGCAGCGATTGCTTACGTGACGTTGACCACTGGCGAAAGGCCATTTCTCACGGTGAAGAACAAGGTGTCGCCTGTGCTCGCGTGGAGTTGGTTGGGGGCTACGATCATCGCGGATACGGTTTTTTGTGCAGCACAGTTCGCCCTTGGGACGGCGGCCGTTCAGCAGAATCTTGGCGCAACTGGGATGCCTTCCATGGCCATCACTGCCGTGTTCTTCGCGGTTTCGCTACTGCTGGCATGGGCGTATTTGGGCGAGGGCCGATGGGCGGCGCGCGTTGAGAACTTCTTGAAGGTTCTCGTAGCGCTAGTCGTGTTGTCGTTTTTCGGTGTCGTAATCGTGCTGCTGACGGAGGGAATGATTCCGATCGGTAAGGTTGCCAGCGGGTTTATTCCGAATCCGCTTTCGCTTTTTGATCCGTCCGAGGAATTGGCCGCGGCGATTGCGGCTACAGGCGAAGCGTCAGTTTATTGGGCTGAATACGTTCAATCGTCGCAGCGCGATATTATCGTTGCAGCGTTTGGAGCCGCGGTCGGAATCAACATGACATTTTTGTTGCCGTACACCTTGCTTCGACGCGGATGGGGTAAATCGCACAGAACATTGTCGCGCTATGATCTGGCCATCGGCTTGTTTGTGCCGTATGTCTTGGCAACAGCATTTCTTGTTATTGCCTCGTCGACACAGTTTCATGCGTCGTACGACGATGTATTGGATGCGAGCGGCCAGCCGTTGACGTCGGTCGCGGGCGCTTACCATCAGATTGTTGATGGTCGCATCGCGGAACTAGGAGTCGGACCATCGACATCTGACGGAAACATTTCGATTGACGAACAGCGATCGCAGCTACCACTTAATGAGCGACGGCTTGCTGCCATGCTAGTACGACGTGACGCTGGGAGCCTTGCGACGTCGTTGTCGCCGTTTCTTGGCCGGTTTTCGCATCCGATTTTCGGAATTGGCGTGCTGGCGATGGCATTGTCGACGATGTTGGTTCACATGTTGATGAATGGGTATGCGTTGACTGAGGCCTTCGGTGAAGTTGGTAGCAAGAAGGTCTTTATGATCGGTGCGCTGATACCCGCGCTTGCTGGTTTGTTCTCGCCGTATTTGTGGACGGGAGCGTCACGCGCTGCGCTCGCTATACCGGCCTCGGTCATTGCCACGACACTGCTTCCGATTGCCTACTTAACATTTTTGTTGCTCATGAACTCGCGGGCGGTACGAAGTGCGGGGCAGCTAAAGCGACGTGGATTGATAAATGTTTTGATGATTGTTGCGACGGGCTTGGCGACGTTTGGGTCCGTCTGGATTCTTCGGAATCAAGGTGCGGCCGGGCTTTGGGGTTTGGGTGGATTGGCATTATTGGCGTTGATCGGGATTGCCGGTTTTGTCCGGCGAAATCGGGTTGCCGGTTGAGGTGTTTTGATCCGTATGATGCACGTGAGTCGAGCATCTCTGCCCGGGGCGGGCAAGTCCCACTGACCCCGCCAAAAAGCTACCACCGCCGAACGGCATCAACTAAAAGCAAACCTGCAGTACGTCTATGCCCATAAGAATCCATCCCGACCGAGCGCTGACTAGGACATCTCGAATAATCACACCCGCCCGAACAACAGTCTTCCCTGGTTCATCTTCGTATCTTGTCACAACCCCGCAAAGCAACTCCGTGACTTAATGCAATTTGGAATTATCGGCGCAGGCATGATCGCTCGCTTTCATGCCCAGGCAATCAAACAACTTCCGAACTGCGAACTTGTCGCGGTGTACGGACGAAGTTATTCCGCTGCCAAATCGATCGCCGCTGAGTTTAACTGCGCTGCCTATTCCGACCTCGACGATTTCCTCGCCAACCCAACTATCGAAATCGTCACGATCGCCACACCATCCGGCGCACACCTTGAGCCTACCGTTGCCGCCGCGGCCGCGGGTAAACACGTGATCTGCGAAAAGCCGATCGAGGTGACGACTGAACGTATTGACGCCATGATCTCTGCGTGCGCCGAAGCCGACGTCACGCTTTCGGGAATCTTCAACCGACGTTTTCATCCGACAATGCAATTGCTAAAATCCGCCGCTGATGCCGGCCGATTTGGCAAGTTTACCCTTTGTGAGGCATCCGTTAAGTGGTACCGCGATCAAGCCTACTACGATTCTGGAGCCTGGCGTGGCACGTGGGATCTCGACGGCGGAGGTGCATTAATGAACCAAGCCATTCATACGATTGACCAGTTGATATACCTTGCGGGCCCAGTTCGATCCGTACAGGCCATGACGCGATGCCTCGCCCACGAACGAATTGAAGTCGAAGACACGGCGGTTGCGACCGTCGAATTTGTGAACGGTGCGCTCGGAACGATTCAGGCTTCAACTGCGGCCTGGTCTGTATCTGGAAACCCTGCCGAGGTAAACATCTGCGGAACAGACGGAACAGTTTTTCTTGCCGATGAACGTTTCCGCAGGTGGGAGTTTCGCGACTCACTGTTGGATGACTCTCAAGATCGCGTCGATCATCCGCACAAGGAGATGGATGCTGCTGCCGCTCACTTTTTCGGAGAAGCCGCTAAAGGCGCAGGAGCAAACGACCCCGGCTCGATTA
>CBDTVC010000094.1:0-8232 GCA_965363925.1 uncultured bacterium
GGTCCAGCGGATTCTTGCTACAGACCTTCCCACAATATGGTTCGACTCGGGGATTGATGAAAGCGGGAAGGCGCTACTGGATCATCATTATTCCGAATTGCGGGCCCAACGACAGTCCACGGTTACAATTGCCTACACGCAGCCAAACGGCAAGGTGTGTTGGCTGACAGAAGACGGTACACCACATCGAAGCCCGAGTGGGGCTTTGGTCGTGTCCGGGATGATGAGTGACGTTACAGACCGTCAAGCCGCTGAACAGGTACTCATTAGAGGCAAAGAAGAAGCCCTCGCGGATGCCCGGCGCAAAACGTCGTTTCTTTCCACAATGAGTCATGAATTACGAACGCCACTTGGTACCGTAAACGGGTTCGCCTCCATGCTTCATCGCGAGCTCATTGACCTTCGCGAAAGGGCAGACATACCATCTGATCTTCTAGATTTTGCGGATGCCATCGAAATCAGATCGCGTGAACTGCTGGATTTCGTGGACGACCTGCTAGACTTGTCCAATCTGGAGTCGGGCCTTCTGATGCTGCAGCAGGGATTGGTGGATGTTGAAGCCGTAATCCGTAAATCCATTGATTCGATCGCAAGCGAGATGGACTCAAAGTTGATCGCGCTGGCGACAGACGTCCAGCCCGGCTTGATGGCATCGGGAGACGCACAAAGACTTGAGCGAGTACTCAGGCAGGTGATTCAGAATGCGGTGAAGTTTACTGATACGGGTGGTTCTGTCAGCATCTCGGCAGGACGTAGTGGAGAATACGTTCGTATCGATATCATCGACACTGGCGTCGGAATTGATCCGTCGCAGATTGACTCTGTTGCAAATCCGTTTGTGCAGGGAGATGATCGACTCAACCGGAACTACGAAGGCAAGGGGATTGGCCTCACTGTAGCACGCCGACTGATTGAAGCAATGTCGGGTCGCTTTCAAATTGCTAGTCAGTTGGGCCTTGGGACGACGGTCACGCTCATGGTTCCACAAAGCGTTGAGGAGTTGACCCGGAAGTGATAGGCGCCGACACGAGCGGCCCAGACAGAGTTGGCAAGAAACTGGCGTCAGAGGGAGGCTTAATACGAGTTATCGTGCTTGACTGGCTGCTGTAGCATTTCGAGTGAGGCCACCGTGTTTGGCACGCTTCACCGGACTATTCTTGAACAGCTTGCGAAAGTCCTCCAGCGAAAGCTCAACCCAGTCCGATAGTTGTTTGCCGGTGACTCCATCGCGTGGCGTAAAACGCGGTTCGTTCGTTTGCTGCTTGAACTTGTTCCACGGGCACACATCTTGACAGATGTCGCACCCGAAGATCCAGCCGTCGAGCTTATCGGCAAAATCCGGATTAAGCACCTGATCCCGATTTTCGATTGTGAGGTAGGAGATGCAGCGATTGGCATCAACGACATAGGGGTCCACGATTGCGTCCGTTGGGCAGGCGTCGATGCAGCGGGTACACGACCCACAATGATCGGTCGTGGGAGCGTCGGGTGGCAGGGGAATGTCAACCAGCAATTCGCCGATGAAAAAATAAGAACCGATGCGCTGGTTGATCACGTTAGAGTGTTTTCCTATCCAGCCAAGCCCACTCCGTTGCGCCCAAACTTTGTCCATTACGGGCGCTGAATCCACAAAGGCTCGTCCACTTATTCCGCCTACACGATCGTCCAGCCAGGCGAACAGATTCCCGAGTCGTTCCTTGACTACAAGATGGTAGTCGTCACCGGCTGCGTACTTGCTGATCTTCCCAGTTTCGGGTTGAATGGATGGCGAGGCGGATGGATGGTAATAATTGTCGAGGACACTGATAACAGTTTGCGTTCCCTCAACCAACTTGCGCGGGTCGATCCGTTTTTCGAAGTGACCTTCCATCCAACCCATCGAGGCATGGAAGCCGAGGTTCAGCCACTGTTCGAGTTGACGCGCCTCCCCCTCGAGTTGTTCAGCGCGCGAAATACCACAAGCAAAAAAGCCCAGGCGTTCGGCTTCTTTCTTTAACTCGGTGGCGATGAGCCTTAATTCAGTTTCGGCTGTGACGTTCACGTGTACGTTTCTTTAAAAACAGTCTGTGCCGTCAAAGCGACGACGTGCACATAAAAGAAGTCTCTATCGATCCCTTCCTAGCTACTGTCGCAGGGGGGGCGGTAGTATCTGCGACTGAAAAACCTTCTCGCAGTCGATGCACGTGAAGTAGTCGCAGGCTTAGGAGCCGACTAGTAATCTTGCAGCGGACTGTATCGGGGTGGCGGATCCGGGGCGGGACACGTCGGACCAAAGGCGCAAAACGGCAACGTCTCTACGCGTTGGTTCACCGAACAACGGTTTCCAGTCCCGGCATCCTTCTTCCCACTGCATTCCGCATCCCCAAGCAGTGGGGATCCAAGTCGGACTCTATCTCGACCAAGTCCTGCATCAAAATAGTACCCGGCGACGATTGCTGCCCTGCGACCCGCAATGTGTTCACTTTCCGATTGATCATAAAAGCCCGAGACGATCAGTTCGCAATCCTGGTTTTCCGAGAGTTCAATTGCGACGATGTTCTCGTTGAGTCGCTTTGTCGCGGCGGCATCCAGCGATGCGGAGCCGGTTGCAAACGAAATAGATTGAAGGTCCTGAATGGCGCAGGCGCAGCAGTCAGTTTCCATTACGCCAATCGCGGCAAGAGGCGATTGGTAACCAACTGGCGGCAATGGGCAGATTGGGCATAACGGGACGAGTTCGATCGGCGGAACAGGCCGGCGTCCGACCGCAAGTCGGACACCGCCGAGAAGAAGGGTTGAGTTAAACGGGTCAGGTTCGGCACGATCCAGAAACACGGAATTGCGAGACAGCCGCATGCCTGACTCGAGGTACAGTGATAGCCGCCGCGTCATAGCCACATCAACGCCTACGCCAACGGGAAAATAGAACTGGGTTCGTTTTACGTGCGCAGTGGGGATGCTTTCGCGATGTGCGTTTGTTCGGTTAAACGGATCTGCCAGAAGGAAACCGATTCCACCGAACAGGTAAGGAATTATGCGACGCTTCGGAGAGCGAAGGTGCACGACCAAATCTGATTCAAACCACACGAGGTCGTTAACAATAAACTCGTTTTCCCCGCTGATCAGTAATCGTGTTCCAAATTGCCGGTCACTTGAGGTGTATCCGATTTGCCCACGCATCGACAAACGATTTTCCGTTAGCGGGAACGTGACGTTCCCGAGAAACGCCGGATCCTTCTTGCGAACAAAGTTCGCGTCGCTTCGAGGTTTCCACAGATCGACAGGACCGTGGAAGGTGTACACTCCGAGTCCAACGCCTACATACGTTCGCGATTCACGAAAGGCAACATCCTGGCCGTTCGCACTTATTGTCGCAATATTGGCGCAAAGGGCAACTGCCAATAGGACGATACTCCCCGTTGTGGACGGCACGAGGGCATCCACCAACCGACCTAGGAAGTCTGATCGCTGACAGGTGCTATTGTGATTTGCGGACATCGAGGGAGGGCGGTCGCAAGACCAGTTTTCGGTAACCAGGCCATTCTATCAAAC
The DNA here is from genome assembly GCA_965363925.1 of uncultured bacterium. Classification (GTDB taxonomy): domain Bacteria; phylum Bacteroidota; class Rhodothermia; order Rhodothermales; family JABDKH01; genus JAGQWL01. Next base: position 3,532 of record CBDTVC010000094.1, read on the forward strand.
GAATAGAAGATCGGAATTCTCCCTGATTCGCGAGTGATTTGGTGACGAATACCGCAAGGAGGCATTTGGTATCACCATTTGATCAAGTCATTAATATACAAAGGTATATGGTTGATTGATTGCCGGGCAAGGGAATCTGACTCAAATCGTCGCAGGCCACGGTTTAGGGTCGCTGCGACATGGAAGCGGGTGACTTGCGCATGCTCCGGCAGGAGTCTCAGGTGCACGAAAAGTTAGGGCACAAAAAAACGGGCTTGCCTGGAGTCTCCAGACAAGCCCGCAATTGTAAGCTCAGAGCTTAGTCGATCCTAGCGAACTGGGATCGTGTCGACTCGTCGATACTGGCTGGTTCCATCCTTACGGCTGACACCAGAAACAACACCCTTACCGGAAGTCATGATGCGACCGGCAGAGATTCCGTTGTCCAGGTAGAACTGCTCAACGGCACGAGCACGTGCAGTTGAAAGCGCAGTTCCGCGACGCTCGCCAGGAGCAGCGTAACCTTCGACTGCAACTGAGAGGTTTGGACAGTCGCTCAGAATCTGAACGTTATCCTGCAGCGCTGCGCGACCTTCAGCCGTCAGCGTGCTGGAGTTACGATTGAAGAACGCAGAGTTCATGTCGATGATCGATTCACAGAACGGTACTTCGACTGGTACTACAACGATCCGCATTGTGCGCGTATCTTCGCCAGCTTCGTTTGCGGCAGTCACAGTAACCGTGTAGGTTCCTGGCGTCGTAAACGTGTGACTTGGATTGGCACCAGTTCCTGTTGTACCGTCTCCAAAGTCCCAACGGTACGTAAACGGACCGTCACCTTGAATGTTGGCACTGAAGCTCGTCGGTGTCGCCGAGTCAGGTGACTGCGGGTTGGCAGTGATTCCGACGATAGACGGAGGCTGGACAGGATCTTCCACGACGACAGTCATTGTCCGCGTGTCCATTCCTTTTTTGCCGTTCGTCGTCGTCAGCGTAACCGTGTAGGTGCCGGCGCGAGCGTACTCGTGCGTAGCGACCATTCCAGAACCGGTTGTGCCATCGCCGAAGTCCCACATGTACTCAACAGGCTGCGTTGCATCCGCATTAACTGTGGCTTCAAACGTACCACCAGCACCGGTTTCAAGCATGTTGGGCCCAGTGGCTGAGAGAATCGCGACAGGGATAAACGGCTTGGTGATGTTGAAACGAACACCAATCGTCGAGGAGCCAGCCAAGTCGTATCCGCCGCCAGTATCTACGCCGTCAAAACTGTCGTCGCCAAAGATGCCGAAAGCGTCCAACTCAAGGAACAAGCCTGCGCGTCGACTAAGAGCGTAGTCCAAACCGAGGCCGAGCATCGGGCTGATACCCGTGTTGCTACCGATGTTGTCATCGATCTTGCCAAGGAATACACCGATACCGGGAACGATATAAGGCGAGAGGCGCTTGCTTGTAGCAAACGCGATCGGCGCCACTAGGTGAACCGAAATTCGATTCTTGTTACCTGTACCCGGCACGAGTGCTGGTATACTAGAGTGTCCTTCTGACTCAAGGGCCGGGTAGGAACCGTAAGCAGCAAGGATTCCGAGTCCAAAGCCAGGCGAGAATCTGTGTCCAAGCTCGAGGCCCAGATTCAGTCCTGCCTGATTAAATAGTTCACCGATCTCGGTATCAGGATTTGCATCCCGGTCACCAAGGTAGTAGTCCAACCCGACGCGAGGCTTCACGTAGGTGGTACCGCCATCGCGATAGTCCTGCGCCTGCGTCAAGCTCACGTTGAAAACGAGCACGGCGAGGGCAAACAGCGATGACGTGAGGAAGCGCCTTTTCATAGTACTTGTCCCTCCAATTGTCCGTCTGTTGATATTCATATAGCGTAAATGCTAAACCATCACATCCGTAACCAAAAACATGCGGACACCGTTAAGCGCCCGCTCAGTAGCGGTGGTCAGGCTAGTGGGTAACACGAGCAATCAACGTTCGAGAGATTTTCTGGAATAAAAGCGCTGTGAATCACGAAGCCGGCAAATTTTGTGCGGAAAATTTGACCGGTTGGTGGAGCAAGTGATCCACTTACCAGATAAAATCCAAGTCAGCAGTGCCCATTCTAGGACGGTGCCCCCATGCTCCTGGAATGCTGCGCCGACCGCAGAATTCTTAGGCTGGAGCTGGATATTGCACCGAATAGTGGTTAAAAAATGCAAAAACGGGTGGGCAATTGCAACAAATCAGGCCAATTCTAGCCTTAATTCGATACGATTACACACTACGCACACAAAGCGTGGGCCGAGTGGATGCGTGGTTGACGCCAATTGCACCTACTCTAGTGTACCGAATCCGCATCTGCCATGCCGTACATGACAAAAAACAGTCAACATTTGCCAAGCCGAGTAACTAGCCGACAAATTCTGTTTAGACCTCTTAGACGATCTATACCGTCTTGGTGGGAGGCCCCTTTACTTCAGCGAGTGAACTCGCTTTTCCAACTTACTCTTGTAGTTGGCTACCGTATTCTTCTTGTAAATACCTTTTGCGACCAAGCGGTCGAGGTAGGCCTTCGTTTCGTTTAGCAATGCAGTCGCTTCGTCAGGATTTTCGGACGCTCGAAGAGTCTTCATCATTGTTCGAATCTTGCTTCTGTGAACGCGATTTCTCTCGTTTCGCTTGGCGCTCTGGCGGACTCTCTTTATCGCTGACTTGTGCTGGGGCATCTTTACTTTTCTACTAGTGCGTTATACGCTGTTTTGCTACCATTCAGGACAATTTTCGTCCTGCTAATATCTGATCACGCTACGTAGGGTGCCTCGGAAAGTGTCCGTACAATGACGGTCTTGCGCGGCAATTAGGACGTAGCCGACTATATTACGAATACAGCCGATCCAAAGCAATTGTAACCGAACGATTATCTAGCCAAATGCCGGTTTATTGGCTTGGTTTTTGGCGTGAGACGAGTAAAATATTAACGGTCGCGGGTGGTACGACTTTGGATGGATCCAGATTCGGGGTCTCCGGTATCATTCGACCCACCAGCTATTTACAGGCGAGCAACCGTGTTTAGGCAGTTTGTATCGGAGTTTTTTGACGATTTAGATCAGGTCCAGTCCGTTATATGGCTGGATGAGGACGGAATTCGTGCTCCACAGCAATATTCGCTTTCCCCGAAGCGGATTGTGTGGATTCTTGCTTCATCTGTGCTCGCCTTGATTACACTCGTCTTTTGCTTGATTGCTTTTACGCCGATAAGACAAGTGATCCCCGGCTACGGAACCACCGAGATTCGTCAGCGAGCAGTACGCAATGCGGTTCGTTTGTCCCAGCTGGAAGATTCGCTTGAGGTTCAAACGGCATACATTGCCCAGCTTCGAACGCTAATGACCGGAGGGCAGTTGGATACGTCATCAGCGGCGGTTGAGTACGACGGCGTAGTCGCAGACCAGCGAACTGCTGGTTCACCTGTGATGGCCGAGCGCGAATTGGAATTCGGAGACGTCGCCGAAGCGGTGTTGCCGGTGCCAACTGTTGTTACGGATTTAGTTGGGCTCGGGCAGCGCTACTTCGAAGGCGAGGATCTGACAGTATTTCCGCCAGTTGAAGGCTTTGTAACGAGGCCAATCAACTCACGGATTGATCATTATGGTGTGGATATTGCTGTTCCCGAAGGCACTGTAATTCGTTCGATTGGAGATGGGTATGTGGTTTTTGCAGATTGGACGCACGAGGGTGGTTACGCTCTGGCGATCCAACATGCAAAGGGCTACCTTTCTGTTTACAAGCATAACAGGCGCTTACTGAAGCGTGCAGGTGACCGTGTTCGTTCGTTGGAGCCCGTTGCTCGCAGCGGAAACACAGGAGAAGTTACAACAGGTCCCCACCTTCATTTTGAGCTTTGGCAAAACGGTTTTGTACAGGATCCGCGACTGTATTTCGTTGAGTGGTAGCGAGTTGGCCCCGAAGCGGTAAGCGAATACCACGTTTAAAAAAGTAGCTGAGGCCCTCGGCCGCAGCCCGAGCGACACTAAGCATTAGCGAGCACATGGCCATGACAAATGGACAAAGCTCGCGGCGTCAAACACAGGAGAGAAATCATGGCACTACTAGGAAACCGATCAACATCTGAGCAGGCATCTAATCGTCCGTCGAGTTCCGGCTCGCAGTCCCCGCAGATCAACATGATCGGCGAAGGTACTGTGGTTGAAGGGACACTCAAGGCGCAAAGCGATATTCGTATTCGCGGAAGTGTTGTTGGTAAGATCCGAGTTGAAGGGAAGGCGATCATCGCACAGGAAGGAGACGTAAACGGTGACCTTGTCGCAACGAACGCGGACATCTCCGGCTCCGTCCAGGGATTGATTCAGATCAGCGATACCCTGGTCTTGAAGTCAACTGCTCGAGTAAACGCGGACATCAAGACAGCAAGGCTTGTTGTTGAAGAAGGAGCGGTCTTCGATGGTAAATGCGAAATGGGTCAAATGACGACGGTTAAGCGTGACGACAAAAAGAAGGCCGCGTCAGTCACTCCCATCAAGTCTGCCTCAGCCTGATTCTTGAGGTTCGAGCTGGAGACAATACGTGTCCAAGAGCGATTCGGGATGGCAGGACTGGGAGAAGGCAGACAGCTACAAGTCTGATGACGACTGGGGCTCGCGCGCCAAGTCGGAAGCGAAATGGAAGGCGTGGGAGCAAAAGGCGCTCGAAGATGGTGAAGACTCGCGAGATGAATCC
>CBDTVC010000095.1:0-8203 GCA_965363925.1 uncultured bacterium
GTCGCGTAACAGCCGATTGGGCTGCGTCAACTTGCTCGATATATTGTTTTAAAACCGCAGTGTGGTCTTGCCGCTCTTTCGCTGCCAAACCTTCGATTGCTTTCAGCTTGGTCGTAAGGCTCTCCACCGAAACCAATTTCTCTTCGGACAATGCGGATTCGGAATCTGACAATCGGTCCCTGACGAAGAGGAACTGGCGTTCGATTGCCCGTCGTTGTTGTTCGAGGGTGTCAGCAGAGCGAAGGCTGCCAGCCCTAAGGCTGTCGAGGAATCGTGCCTCGTTGTCCGTCCGGCGATTTAGGTGGTTAAGGTTTGCCTCCAGTACTTTGCGCTGTGCAACGCGAAACTCATTCGCTGATTGCAGCTCCGCGTACTCCGCCAACCTGCGAGCCGGCGTCTCGACCAACTCCACCGAATTACCGGATAAGTTCGTCTCAGTTGCGTATGTATTGCGTCTATGAAGTGCCAGTTCTCGCGCTGCTGCATAATTTTGCGCGGCGGACTCTGTCAATTCGCTTCTGTCTCGTGCAAGTTCTCGCGCTGTTGCATAATGTTGCGCGGCGGACTTTGTCAATTCGCTTCTCTCTCGTACAAGTTTGGATTCGATGGCTGCCAATTCCGCCGCCGAGTACCTGGCAAGTGCTTCACGTTGGAGCGTCGCCGGTCCCTCTCTCGACGTGAGATATCGCTGTCCATTAGCATAGTCGTCTACTGCGGTTTTGACAAACAACGCCAACACTTCATGTAGCCAGGACTCAATCTCGCCGCTAAGCGCGGCTTCTTTGCCCGACCTCGTAAGGTGTGCCTGAATGCCTTCGCTAGCAGACCGTTCGAAACGGACTTTGTAGCCAGCCTCATCTCCGCCCAGCGCTTCAATCACGAGGTAATCTCCAAGGCTGATATCCAAGATGCTGGCCGACTCTGAGTCCATCAGTATCTGACCGCGACCACGGACGTTAGCGTCGGGCCTATTCGCCATCCGGAATCCGATGTTTTGGAACTCGTCTAGAAATATGCGGACGGTATCTGCCGCAAAAGGCAGACCAGCTGTGGGCGAGAGCACGTGCGGCGCCGCATCCGGGAACGTCGGCAGCGAAAAGGTTTCAGTCTTTTGAGTTCCTTCTGGAGTAACTCGGGAATGTAGTTTTGCGTCACCTTGCACCGAGATAGCAGGCGTGCACGCCCCAAGGATCAGGAGTGCTGCGCTCGCGAAGCTGACGATCCATCGTGCAGAGGTGTCCTCTAGTCCGGTAAGTATTCGCTCGATTCGCTTACGCAGAGGTGAACCACCTATTCCTAAGTACGGACTTGGTTGCTGGTTGATACGAACCCACTCTGCAACTTTCACCAAACACGAGGCCAGCGACGTGTCGTGACCAGTCGTTCGTACAACCCATGCATCACAGGAATACTCAGCCGTCTCTCGATAGTGTTTGCGGGCAACAAAATTCAGGGGTTGCACAAAGAATATGCAGCAAAGCGAATTGAATAACTGTAGCCAAAGCGGGTCGCGTCGCAGGATGTGAGCAAACTCGTGTGCGACCATCGAGCGCTGTTCGTCTTCGGTAAGCTCGGACCAAATACGGGAGGGCAGACAAATCTCGCTACGACCAATCACTATTGCGGAAACCAGTTGCTCCGACTCCGTCAACAGCACTGGCTCTCCACGATACCTGGATGACCTGACTAGAATCTGAATTTCGTTTTGGAGCAGCCGATTGCTTATTTGCGTTCGCGGTGCTGTTCGTATGAGAAATCTCGATCGGGAGATAATGTAGAAAACCGATCCTATCGCTGCGCCGAAAATCCATAGGGAAATCAAGAGGAGGGACCAGCGGAATGCTCGAAGTTGTCCCAAGAAACTCATCATTGCATCGGCCGGGCGCTCATACAGTGGAGGCTTCACAGACAGTGCCGAAGGTGATGCAGTTACGTCCGCTAATGGAAAATAATCTGCCGTGTTTTCGCCCACAGTGCTTCGGCTTGCAGTATGTCCACTTGCTGCGCTTAGGCGTACACCGCTATCGCGGGAAGCGTTCGCTAAAACGTTTTGACTATTTAAGTCAGTAGCCACGGTCTTCCCGATCACCAGTTCATCGAATGCGGATGGTACGACCCCGATTGACGCGATCGTTGACGTCAGAAGGGCGCCGAACGCGGCAAGCTTCCACAAGTAGTCCCGGCCCCGGGAAAAGTCGTCGGGCAAGAATTGAACGCCGACCCACACAGCTGACAAGAGTATGGTACTGTGTAATAGATAGGTGTAGAGCCACCCAGTGAGGGCGAGAAAGGGCTGCGAATCAATCAGATTATTCATCATGACACTTGCTTGGAGTTGGGTTTATTTGGGGCACGCCTATCGCTTGTCCGCTTTTCGCGAGACGAGTTTGGCAAGTGATTCCAGCTCACTCGCATCCAGTTCGCCTTCACGTACGAGGTGATGGACAAGTGCTGAGGCGTTTCCGTCAAACAAACGAGATAGTAGTCCGCTCACCATGGTCTGTTTGATCGCTTGTTCTTCGACTTTTGGCCTGTACACGTTTGTCCGTCCATCACGACGAACGTCAACGACATTATCCTTCGCAAGGCGTGACAGGATTGTCGCGATAGTGTTGTGTGCGAGGGTACGGTCGCCGTCCATTTCTTGCTGAACCTCGGCTACTGTTGAGTCACCGCGGTCCCAGAGTACCTTCATGACTTTTGCCTGAAGAGGGGACAGTTCCTTTCGCTTCTTTCTCGTCACTGTATTCTCGGACTGGGCGGCTGCAGCCTGCCGTGTTTATTGCCTAGTACTACAACTGTAGGAGTAATGATACTACAGTTGTAGTACTTCTGCAACGGAACCAAGAAGAAATGAGAGGAAAGCGGAGAACTAGCGGATTACGACCAGTCTCAGGACTTGCGCTTGGGGGCCGCCGCTAATGCGAACGAGGTACGTTCCGCTGGCTACGGATGAAACATCAAGATAGAAGAGTTGCTCTGAACCACCAGGGACCGAGACAATCCGGGTTGAACTTATCTGTTGACCATTCAGGGCAAATAGCTGCAGTGACAGTTGAACGTCTCTGGCGGAGCGAAGGATAACAGTGGCAGTGGTGGCCGCGGGGTTCGGAAACAAACTGAAACCCGAAGACAGCGGGTCATCGAGAATCTCGCGAGCTTCGCCGTCAATAGAAAGCGAGCCGTTCACTCCCGTTATCGTGATACCATAAGAGCCCAGAGTGGCATCAGAATTGTCGTTCCACCCCGATAATGCAAAAGCGGACGTCGGCCCGTTTACGGTGGTGTAGTCGATTGCATCTGGATCAGCTTCATCATCCGGTTCCACAAACAGTTGGTTTGCTGAGGCATCAACTGGTGTCATGTAGTAGACGGAAACGCCTAGGATGTAGTCGCCGTCACTTTGCGGCCCAAGCACGTGCCCTGCCGGCAACAACGACCGATTGGACAAGTTGTCGTTTGGATCGTCATCGTTCATGTATACGGGATGCCCATCCGCAGTAAAGAGATAGAGCCGCGTGTCGTCAGCGGTTCCCGGTCCAGCAGTCGTTGAGGCAGAGAAGTTTGCGTGATCATCAATCGTGATCAGGTACAGGTCGATGTCAGTCGCGGTATCCAGGTTGCCGGTCAACAATGAGATTGATATGGCTGGTAGTTGTTGGGCCGTCGCAACACTATTTCCCGCGTCCCCCTGTTCCGCAATATTCTGAGCAACAATATTCTGAGCAGCAATACTCTGTGCGGCCACGGTTTGTGCCGAAGCGAGTGAAAGCACAAATACCATCAAGGTCACAACAACTCCACGTGCGATACAACGATGGAGAGACTTGAGGTAGCGAATCTGCGGGTTCATTATTGATATTGCTTCAAATACTGTATCTATCGACTGAAATCGCTCGAATTATCCCAGTATTATCGGCCCAGTCGGCTTTTTGTATAGAAAGAGTCAGGCACCTGTCCGTAATTCATCGTCTTTCATTTGGTATCTGGTTTGGCGGATTTGCAGGTAAATCTCCTTGTTTTCACTGTATTGAGTGCTCTTGTGGCGCTGTCGGAACTTCTTGTTCGGCGGACGGCCCTGAAACACATGGGCTCGGCGTTGCTTGTGATCATCCTGACGGCCATTGTTGCGAACCTCGGAATCATCCCAACGTCTTCGACCGCAGCGAGACCGGTAGCCGCTTATGATTTTATCTTCAGCGTTGTCGCACCAGTTTCAATTTTTTGGCTCCTGCTCAAAGTGAACTTACGGGAAGTCTTACGAGCCGGGCTGCCGATGCTGTCGCTGTTTCTAGTCGGTTCGTTTGCAACGACGGTCGGTGCCATTGTTGCCATGATGATTGTTGGCGGCAGTGCATTTGGTGAAAACGCTGCGGCGCTCGGCGGGATGTTTGTCGGAACCTATACGGGTGGGAGCGTGAACTTCAATGCCGTCGCGTTACACTACGACGTAATGAAAGAAGGTGTTGTATTTGGCGGTGCCATTGTTGTCGACAACATCGTCACCGCCGTATGGATCAGTGCCACGCTTGTGATTCCAAGGCTGTTCTCCGGCAGCCGACGTGCGGCCATGAAGGGCAACTCCGGATCCCGCGAAGTGTTGTTGGGAATTGATGATGATACCGAAGAAATGCATCCGCTGGACTTCGGTCTGGTATTGGGACTTGGACTTGGATCGTTGTGGATCTCAGAAGTGCTCGCCGCATGGTTTGCGTCGCGCGGGCTTGTGGTACCGTCTATTCTAATTATCACGACGTTGGCTCTCGTCTTTGCCCAATTCCCGGCAATAAGTAGACTTCGGGGTGCCCGATCGTTGGGTATGTTTGCGGTATATCTCTTTCTGGCGGTAATTGGCGCCTATTGCGACATTGGTGCACTGTCGGGGATCGGGAGTCTTGCGGTTTCGCTTCTACTGCTTACGACAATTATTGTCGCGGTGCATGCCATCGTGACGTTCGGGGTTGCGGCACTCTTCAAGGTAGATCTTGCAATTGCATCCGTTGCGTCCCAAGCCAATGTTGGTGGCGGAACGTCCGCGTTGGCTCTGGCACGAAGCCTCGGTCGGGATGATCTCGTGCTACCTGCCGTTCTGGTGGGCTCACTCGGAAATGCGTTGGGTACTTATTTGGGATTCTGGGTCGCCGCTATTTTGCCTGGTTTGCTGGCCTAGCGCTCGATGCGAGCAGCAGCCGCACTTGTGGGTTGAACCGATAAGGTATCATTCTCAAACGACTTTCTATCTTTTTTGAAATGTCCGCGGGCTGCCATCAGTTCTGCAATCAGCACGGCATTGCCGGCGGCGCCCCGTTTGGTGTTGTGCACCAAAGCGGTGTATCGGATATCATTAATCGGACAGGACCGCAGGCGACCGACCCCGACCGTCATGCCTGAATCTTTGTCGACATCGACCCGCGGCTGAGGGTGCGTTACCTTGTTGTATAGTCGGAGCAATCGTGTTGGCTTTGTAGGCAAATCCAGTTCAGCAATATCTCCATCAAAGGACGTCATTGCTTCGTGCACTTCGTCAATTGTGGGCTTTGAGCGAAGTTTCACTGACACCGAGCACGTGTGTCCGTCAACGACTGGGACGCGATAGCATTGGGCGCTTATGCGTAGGTTGCTTGGTGTTAACTCTCCCTTGTCACCGACGACACCCAAAATCTTGCGCGGCTCGGATTCGAGTTTATCCTCTTCGCCTGCGATATACGGGATAACGTTTCCGAGCGCGTGCATACTGGCCACTCCCGGTAGTCCGGCACCAGACAGTGCCTGCATAGTTGTGACGTGGACATGTTCAATTCCGAACGACTGTTCCAGCGGTGCCAGAGATGCAACAAGCCCAATGGTGGAGCAGTTTGGACTCGCAACAATACGCGGCGCAGAGCCTGGTTGATATAGCATCTGTTCGATGTGCCGCCCGTTTACCTCGGGTACTACGAGCGGTACAGCATCCGCCATTCTGAAGTTGCTGGCATTGGTGATAATCCGAATGCCTGCTTCGACGAACGCGGGTTCGATCGTTCGTGCTGCGTCGGAATGGAGTGCAGACAGTGCAAAATCAACTCCCTCCAAGCGTATAACCTCGGCACTACTTTCCTGGACAATGAGGGATCCGGTGCGGTCCGACAATTCCTGCTCACACATCCAGTCCATCGACTCGCGGTAGGGGAGTCCAATCGTTCTGGGCGAGCCCGTAACCACGGCGACGTCGAACCACGGATGGTTGTTAAGGTATTCGACAAACAGCTGCCCGACGAGTCCCGTTGCTCCGAGAACCGCTACGCGATATTTGTTCTTCGGATTCTGCATCAGGAAGCGAGATTGCGTTGTGATTCGTTTAGTTGCTCGTGGCCTGGAGTTCGCCAGTCACAAACACACGGTAGTGCAGGGCGGTCGATGGACGTTGGCACTACCCACGATCCACGTCGGCTTCTAGCAACCGTGGATCGCACATGAAGGGGAATACCAGCTGCCTGTAGCAAATCGAGCGCTTTGGCATGTACGCCGACTCCCGACTTGCGATGCCGGCGGATTGCCTCGGGCAGGCTCATCCGCGGTATATGATCCGCGTTATCGTCTTCATTCGGGTTTGCGGTATAGATGCCGTCTGTGTCTGTCCACCGCTCCACTACGTGGGCGCCGAGGGCCACGGCAATTGCTGCTGCGGAATAATCTGTTCCGCTTCTGCCAAGCGTTGTCGTTCTACCATCGCTGCACGAACCGATGAAGCCAGTAACCACCGGAATTGTCGTCGCGGTAAGTCCCCGAAACCATGTCTGCAAGAGGGTGGAAGTCGGGTCCATGGCAATTCGTGCATTTCCAAAATTGGCGTTCGTGCGGATCAACGACGCGCTGTCTAGCGCACCGCTCTCATGTCCGTTTTCCCTTAGCATGAATGACACGAGTGGCACGGAGAGACGTTCGCCGACTGAGAAGAGACTGTCAGCGCCGTGCAGACTGTATTCGATGTTCAACACCTCCTCGCGAATCCATCGAAGCTGATTGGTCAGGATCGATAAATATGCGTTCAATGCTTTGCCTTCCAGAACAACTGAAGCCAGCTCGACGTGGCGATTCCATAGCCATTCAAGGTTTCGTCCACAGCGGGCGGTCTTGTGGTACTCTGTCTTGTTTCTCCATTCGTACTCAATATTCACAAGTTGATTGGTAACGCCGGCGAGCGCCGACGCAACTACAACAACACGACTGTCAGATGCGGCTTTCGATGTAATCGCCACGGCATTGCGTAGCCCGTTGGCTGATCCGATTGATGTCCCGCCAAGCTTGAGTATGGTCAACCGGCGCATTCCGCATGAGCGGCAGCTTCCTGAGTGAGATTCTGATTCGACGAAAGGCGCAAGGTAGGGTTGTGTGTTTGCAGCCATGGCGAGAGGAGTTCGTTAAGTTCGTTCTGTTCGATGAGAAAGCCGTCGTGACCGTGGGGTGAGTCAATCGTGGCGTATTCCGACTCGGGTAAAAGACCGGCAAGCTTCAGTTGCTCGCTCGGTGAATACAAGATGTCTGTTGAAACGCTTACCACGATCGTTGGAGCAAAAGCTGACAGCGTCGTTCGTGCTCGAGTGATGTCGTGCCTGTCCATCAGTTCGGTAAGTGCCAGATAGCAGTTAGCGTCAAACCGCGAAACGAGTTTCCTTCCCTGATAATCCAAATACGACTCGACAGAGTATTGTTGCGAATCGGCGTCAAAGTCTCGTTCGAAACGTCCAGCGTACTGTTCCGCAGATCGGTAGGTCATCATGGCAATTTGACGCGCCAGACGGAGTCCGTCTTTGGGCTGCTCGTCATAGCTGTACAGCCCGTTCTTCCACGAAGGATCTGAACGTATCGCTTGCCGCTGAGCCTGGCCCCAGCCAATGCACCAAGGCGAATGATTCGGGCCGCACGCGACACTGGCTGCGCAGTTGACCATATCCGAATGAGCCGCCCATTCAGCAGCTTGCATGCCGCCAAGCGACCCCCCGGCAACCATACACACTTTCGTTACGCCCAAGGCCTCGATCACGTGGCGATGGATCGCAACCACATCTCTGATCGTGAATTTGGGAAATGCAGGTCCGTAAGGTTTCCCCGTAACTGGGTCGGCGGTGACGGGAGATAGAGACCCGTACGGCGAGCCGGGTACATTCAAGCAGATGACAAAAAAGCGACTCGTGTCAAATGCTCGTCCAGGCCCGATCAGGTT
>CBDTVC010000096.1:0-8196 GCA_965363925.1 uncultured bacterium
CGATCGCAAATCTTCGGATTTTTCAGAGTCCACGTGCGGTGACGCGCTTGTAGCCGCATCATCCTTATCAGGTGTTACAGTTGCTGCTGCGCTTGATCGGCTGCGCGCCTGAAGGGCCGGCGGCCCAAAGAGTCCGGGCGTGTTGTCGACTGACGGTGACGGGTCGGTCCTTCCGGCCGCCAAGGCGGGCGGCTCAACGCCAGGTAAAGACCGGCTGGGGACAGAGGCGACCCGTGCGGCCACGGCAGACGTAGAGATGGCGGTCTGGGGAGGTTCTGTACCAACACGTTCTTCTGCGCGCGAATTCGATTTCTGGATGGGAGGAAGATCCATTTCGTACTCTTCACCCACGGCCGACGCGGCAGCAAAAGCCATGTCAGCATCAGCTGTCGCATCGCTGCTGTTTGAGGCTGAATTCTTTTTTGACCGAGTCGTAGTTGGGGAGCCAACAACGGTACCGTTTCCGGTGTCACGTTCTTGCTTCTTTACAATCTTCGGCGCTACTGATCTGGTATGCTTTTCTGTGCGTTCTGTGCGTTCTGTGCGTTCTGTGCGTTCTGAGTCGCCCTGATGCTTGGCGACTGTTGCGTCCGGTGTTGATGATGGTGCCGCCCCCGGCTCCGAACGCTCAATCGAGGGCGCCTGCTTAACCGATGCTTTAGCTTTTGTCGGGCTCGCCGTTCCGGGCGGCTCAGCGTTTGCCCGATCAATAAGTGCTTGCAGGTCCTGCACCTTTGACATCTGAACAAGCTTCAAGGCACCCAACTCAACCGTTAGGCGCGGCTGGGCACTATAGCGGATAGAGTCTTCCGTGTCTGCAACGACCGTCATCATTCTCAGCAAGTCGGCCTCCTGGAAACTCTTGGCCGCGGCCGCGTATCGTTTTTGGACATCCGCCGTCGCTTCGATCAGCTGTGTATCGTTCATAGACCGCGCGACGTAAATATTCCGAAGGTGCCCTAACAATCCGTTCAGAAATTCGTGTAGGTCATATCCTTCGGCAACCACTTGATCAACAAGTCGAAGCATTCCGGCGCTATCTGTTTTCGCTGCGGAATCCGTGACGTCGAAATAGATGTCGACGTCGACCACCCTGAATGCTTTCGCCAGCTCTTCGTAGCTGATGTCCGTTCCACATAGTGCAACTGCCTGGTCAAACGCAGACAGTGCGTCGCGCAACGCTCCGTCTCCCTTTCTGGCAATGAGCATCAGAGACGCTTCGTCCGCCTTAATTTTCTCGGACTTACTGATCATCTGAAGCTGCGCAATGATTTCCGGCACGGTAATCCGCCGATAATCAAAACGCTGGCAACGAGAAAGGATCGTTGGAAGAACCTTGTGAGGTTCCGTTGTCGCAAAGATGAAAAGGACGTACGGTGGTGGTTCCTCAAGCGTTTTCAGCAACGCGTTAAACGCAGAAGCTGACAACATGTGTACCTCATCGATGATGTACACTTTACGCTTGGCACCTTGCGGTGGGATCCGGACCGTATCCCGGAGTTCGCGAATGTCGTCAACCTTGTTGTTCGAAGCGGCATCCACTTCGATCACATTCATGCTCCGCCCTTGGTCGAACGTCACGCAGGAATTACACTTCTGACACGGCTCCGACTCGTCAACCCGGTCTGCTAGCGGCGTTTCGCAATTGATCGCTTTGGCAAGGATCCTGGCTCCGGTTGTCTTGCCAACGCCACGCGGACCACTAAAGAGATAGGCGTGCGCCAAACGGTCAAGGCGAATCGCGTTTTTCAGGGTTGAAGTGACATGCTCCTGACCAACCACTTCATGGAAGGAGCTTGGTCGGTACTTTCGAGCGGATACCAGGTAACGATGGGCCGTCATGGACACTCTTTTGTGGGTTTAAAACCAGACTGAAGCACAGGGCTGCCGGGCAAGCTCAAACATACCAGTCAGGGCGCGCACAGGCAACGAGTGTTGATAACTAGGGTGATGCTTCGGCGTTCCGGCTAAACGCGTCCATCGGACAAATCAACCGAATCAGATGTAAAACCGTCTCCCGCAGCATCATCTTGAGAGTCCGGTGAACCAGGTCCTGCGGCGAGGTTAAACTGAGTCCAGCCCGGCATCGCACCGTCTGCTTCGGTGTCGTCGGAGGCTTGAGATTGACGGACTGGTGGCGGAGTCAGGTTGTCCGCGTCATGATTAGCTGGCGTTTCAATCGAGCCAGGTGTAAAACAACGCCTACACCGCGGCTCGTACGATTCGCCAGCGCCCACAACAACACGCCCCGTGTTGGGAACGATCCGTTGAGAGTGATTTGCCGGCGATCCGCAAACAACACAAATCGCGTGCAACTTGGTCACGTATTCCGCAATGGCCATCAATTGCGGAATTGGTTCAAAAGGTTTTCCCAGATAGTCTTGATCCAGACCGGCTACGATGACCCGCTTGCCGTTCTCTGCGAGTTCCCGACATACTTCGACAAGTTCAGCGCCAAAAAATTGAGCCTCATCGATCCCGACAACCTGTGCCGGTCCTGACATCAAAATGATCTGATGAGCCGAATCAACGGGCGTGGATCGAATTGCGTTCTCGTCGTGCGAAACAACATCGGTTTCGCTGAACCGAGCGTCAAGCGCCGGCTTGAATATCTCAGTGTGCTGCCGCGCAATTCGGGCACGATTTAACCGCCGGATCAATTCCTCTGTCTTTCCGCTGAACATGGAGCCGCAAACGACTTCAATCCAGCCGGGCTGGTTCTTGCGGTCTATGACAATGGGATCCATTTAGGGTTGTGCTGATTTATCCGTTGTGCATGAAGCTACTGTAACGGGAAGCTACTACAGATAACGTTAAATAGTCTCGATCGTGTCACTTCGAACCCAGCCGGACACGCCGTTTGGTAGCACGACCTGGCTCCAGTTTTCAACCGACTGCTCTAACTTTACCACCAAACCAGCATGAATTTGCAGATCTGATGCCTTACTCGAAATCTGTGAGTCGTCAGTTGGCTCGTCAAACAGCCCTGTTTGATTGACCATCACTACAGCACCCTGATTGTTTGCGGTTTTGTAGGACGTTAGCAAACCGCCCGCTAACAACGGTATTCCAATAAACAACAGCGTTGAATACCCACGTCGGATCCATGCATTATCTGTCGACCGCCACATTCGAAATGCAATCAGAACGATGCCAACCACATACATCAAGAGCCCGAGTAGCGTCAGTGGCTTGATGGTTCTCACCGAGTAGAATTTTTGGGAGATGGAAATCCAGAACGGTTCGGGCAGGCGCGAAAAACGATCGATTAAGCGACCGTTCGTCAACTGAATACTGTGCTTGAATTCAGGCTTCTCCGGCGCAAGTTTTTCAGCTCGCTTGTAATTGAGCATAGCACTGGCGAGTTCGTCAATCCGATAGTAGGCATTCCCAAGATTGTAGAACAGGTCGGCACTGGAATAACCAGAGGCAACTGCTTTTTCGAATGAGGTGATCGCTCCCTGTTATCGGCCTTCTGAATACAGCGTGTTGCCCTCATCAAAATGACGCAACGTCTCCGGCGTCTGTGCCCAACTGGTCGGCGCAATAATTCCGGCAAGCAGTAGGAACGAACAAGCGACAACGACGGATCGTGACCATCCGCTACAAACAAAATGTTTGATGTGGACGAATTCAGTTTGCGTCATCAATTTGGTCAAGCCGTCGCGCTTTGCGAAATAGTGACTCATGCTGATGCCTCCTTTGCGAGGGCCTGCAGGCGATCATGAATCGATTCAATAAGGTCTGAGGCCCTGTCCATCGCTGTCTGCATTGCACCGGCGTTCGGCGGAATGGGCGCAAATCGAACCTGGTCGCACTCGTCCAGCAGTTTTACTACGCCGGATCGTGTGTCGGATAGAATACCGGCGTTGTCAAGCGTTTCGTCTAACATCGATCGCGTTAAGGCTCGTTCGCCCACGTTGAGTCGATCCCCGACAAATCCAAGTACTGCACGATCAAGCTCCTCGTAATATCCCTTGGCATTGCCCTGTTCAAGAAGCTCAGCTGCACGTTTGAGATGTTTCCGAGCGATAGGATTTGCTCGACGGTTTCGCGCAAACGAAACGTCGCTCGTAAGCTTGTCATTGAACCGGTTGTACATCGCAATCCCAACGAGGCCGAGTAGAGGCAGCAACAGTAAGACGTAGATCCACGAAGATCGGTGGATCGGATCTGAATTGACGGATGACCAGGATGCACTCGTCAGTGAAATCGGAGGAATGTCATCGACCGGTAGTCCTGTTGTGGTTGCCACCGATATGTCGGAGGCTGGTGCCTCACCCGTTACGTCCACTGTAAACTCAGCGGAGCGAATGGTTTCGTATCTGCCCGACCTTGGGTTTAGAAAGCTGAATTCAACCGGCGGAATAGTAAATATTCCGTTTGACCGCGGGACCAGAACGTAGTTAAACGTCTTGGTGCCACGTACCGATGCTCCCTTTCGGCTTACCGATGTTTCGATTCGCGGGTCATAGACTTCAAAGATTCCTGGAGTGTCTACGTCGGGGCCTTCAAGTGTCGCAATGTTTCCCGACCCGGAAATCGCAACTGACAGTTTCACGGATTCGCCGACTTCAATTGTCGGACGATCCATGGCCGCGTTGATTCGATAAGAACCAACGGCTCCCGAGAACGAAGCCGGCGGATTGTCGGGAAACGCTTTGCCGATAATGCGAACCGGGCGGCTACTCAATTCAACAGGCTGATACCGACTTCGAAGGCTGAAGAATGGGTCCCGTGCACCGCGACCAGCAGTTGCCTCACTTTCGATCTTGAGCGCGTCAACATTGAGCTCGCCGGTGCGAGTAGGAAAGACCGCCACGCGCTTCAGCGTGATCACGTTGTACCTGACTCCGTTTTCAACAACCGTTTTTGGAACGGGTCGACTCTCAACTTCAAGCTCTTCCCTCCAGAATCCTTCAGCATCCCACGAATCGGCAAGGCGGCTTTGACGCAATTGGACGCCACTTCGGAAATAGAGATCGTACTCGATAGTGATCTGTTCATTCTGGAACGCGTTCCGTTTGCTCGGCTTGGCGCGGATGAACAAGTCCGAGTTGGCAATCTTAGGGCTTGGGGCGGCGGCCGCAGATCCCAACGCGTCGTCAAAAAGCGACCGTGGTTTCCGTTGCTGGCGTACTGGCCGATCCGACTGCTTAATAACTTTTATTCGGATCGGATCTGTCTTGTAGTTTTTGCCACCCGCGGTGACCGTTGCAGCTCCGATCGTTGCAATGCCAATGACCGTCGGGACAAATTGCCACGAATAGCCCATGCTGACGGTCATCGCACCGTTTACAACAGAGATGTTTCTTGACGAGCTGGGGAATTGATTGGCAAGTACCAGACCGGTTGTTTGAGGCGGTTGAGGAGACCGGATATCCGGAAGGGAAGTGCCCTGGACTTCGATGGTAAACGTGACGCGCTCCTCCGAGCCGATTGTCGCCTGGTCCACAAGTGCAGTAACCTTAAGATCCTGCGCCGTCAATCCCGCCGGAAACGCGGAAAGAAACGTGATCAGTAACACCAGGACAGGTGGGAGGGGGCGTCGCCGTACAATCGCGGCAATCATAGCGTGAAACCGGAAAATATTTTGTTACGGATAGAAATTTACCAGTCTTTGTCGACCCGCCGGGCACGGACCTTCATCCTTTGAACCTGGCGCAGCAGTTGCCCTTCTTCGTTTTCCAACGCTTGCAGAATTCGTTCCGCTTCTTCCCGACTTAGTGCGTCCGGGTCGATTTCGGCAGATTCAGGCGCAGATTGTCCCTGTCCCTGGTTTTCTGAGTCGGACTCCTGCTCGCCGCCTTGTTGCTCTTCATCGGACTGCTCGTCGCCTTCTTGCTGCTGCTGATTCTCCTGTTCCTGCTGTTCCTGGTTCTGTTCTTCTGATTGTTCGCCCGAATCCTGCTGTTGCTCCTGGTCACCCTGGTCCTGCTGGTCTTCCTGCTCCTCGCCTTCTTGCTCCTGCTGTTGATCCTGGTTTTGCTGCTGCTCCTGTTCTTGTTTCTGCTGCTCTTCCTTTGCCTTTTCGATCAGTTCCTTGAGCGACAGCAGATCGGAGTCATCAGGGGCAAGTGACAGTCCACTTTCAACCGCAGTCCTGGCCTCATTCAATTGGTTACCGATGAAGCCTTTGGCACCCGCGTGGAAATAATCCTGAACCGATTGTGCCTCAGCCGCCAGGGTAAGCACGGGACCGAGGAGAGCAAAAACGGCTACGGCGATCAGCAAACGGATTCTGCTGGCTGGCAAGTATTTAGTCTTCGGTGCGGTCGTCATATTCGGGCAGGTCTGAACGAGTTCAGTGGAGGGAACGTTCATTAGCTCCCCTCAATCTGTATGATCGAATCGATTCGGTCAATAAAGTCCCTATACGCCTCAACCGAAGGATCGATCTCCAAGCCGTCTTTCATCAACTTGGACGCTTCGTTGTATCGTCGCTGGCTGACCAGTTCTTCAGCCTGGGCCTTCAATTCTTTTGCATACGTGGATGGCGGGGGCGGCGGCTGTCCGCCGGATTGATCCTCGTTTTCGTCTTTCTCCTGTTGAAGCTGACGCATTACAAACTCAAAGTTGTATTTCGCATCTGCGTTTTCCGGTTCCAACAGTAAGGCCTTTCGGAAGTAGTCTGCGGCAAGTTGTTTTTCCTCTTCACCGTAAGCAGCGTACCCGGCGTTGTAATATCCGCGGCTCTTTGTGTCTGGGTCGTCATTATTCACGACCGACTGAACGAAGTTGTCGCGTGCGGCTGCATATTCTCCGGATCGAAGCAAACTCGCTCCTGCGTTGTTTTGTAAGTCAGATAAAATCGGACCAGTTGATTCCTCGTCTTCGGCGTCGCCCAGAATTTTTTCAATGCCTGCGTTGAATGACAGTGAGGCGTCTTCAAACAGCTCGTCGCCGTATAGCTGATTTCCTTTGCGCCCCGAACTGGCTCCTGGATAACAGCCGGACGCTACAAGAATAACGACAAGAATCACGGCCTGAGTTGGCAGCGCATATCGCTTTCTCTTTATGCTATTTCCGTCTAATGTCATCACGTCTTGGCGGTTCTAGAGTGCTGGTACGCCCGATTTATCTTGCGCTTTATTCTGACCTTCCGAAGTTCTAGAGCTGGCCAAACGGGTAACGCGACGACGCTCGCTCCAGAATGATTCAATCAGCAATAAGAGCAAAGCGGCCGCCAGTGGCCACTGATACTTTTCGTCGTATTCCTCAAATTGCTCAACACCAAACTCATTCTTCTCAAGCCGATCCAACGCTGCGGTTATTTTGGGAAGCGAGCTGGCCGTCTTGGCAATTCGGAAATACGCGCCGTCTTCCGCCAATCTCTTCAATACCTCTTCTTCAAGTTTTGTCGTGACCACCTGTCCCTGCCGATCTTTCTTGTATACCGTTCCGTTCCGATTTCGAGACACTGGTATCGGTACTCCTTCGGTTTCTCCAACGCCAGCGGTAAACATGACGATTCCGGCTTTACGGGCTTCGTCTATTAGTTCGTCAAGATCTCGCACATGATTCTCGCCGTCAGAAACGATAAGCAATGCCTGTGTCCGTGCTTCATCCGGTGATTCCTCGGCATTCTCAAATGCCGATATAGCGGTACGCAATGCGGAGCCAAAGTCTGTCCCGGGTGTCGGAATCAAGTTCGGATTGGCAACGTCGAGGAACAGCCTTACCGCTCCGTAATCGCTGGTAAGAGGACATTGCAAGAATGCGTCACCACTGAACAACACCAAGCCAACTCGATCCCCGCCGAGGTCGTCCAGTAATTTCTTGATCTCGTTTCGCGATCGATCCAGCCGGTTCGGAGCAACATCATCAGCTTGCATCGACAGCGAGACGTCCAGCGCAATAATGAGGTCGATTCCTTCACGTTTGACTTCCTTAATCTGCGAGCCAAACCGAGGCCCAAGCAAGGCAACCGCGGCCAATGCAACCGCAACCGAAACGGTTGCAGCCTTCCAACGCCGGCGTCGACTACTCAACATCGGCATTAGTCGCTCCGCAACGTCTGGCGATGCCATCTGGCTATGGGCACGCTTTCGTTTGAATGCCGCGTACACAAACAGCGCGACAACCAACGGTACGGCCAGCAAGGCCCAAAAGTAATGTGGGTTAAGCCAATCCATCAGATAGCTCAGGGAATTCTGCGGCGGCGAGTGGATGACAAAAGAACTTCAAGTAGCAGCA
>CBDTVC010000097.1:0-8191 GCA_965363925.1 uncultured bacterium
GGAAAGAGGCTCGCGGTGTGACCATCTTCTCCGAGGCCCAAGAGCACGAGGTCAAATTGACAGGCATCACCAAGTGTCGACTCCAAAACCTTGGCATACGCCGCTGCGGCTTGCGAGGCAGTTGGTGTGTGGGTCCCAACGGCGAAAATATTCTCATCTGGAATAGGCACATGACACAAGAGAGTTTCCCTTGCCATGCGCTCGTTGCTATCGGGATGGTCCGAAGGTACAAATCGTTCGTCGCCCCAAAAGACCAGAATCTTGTCCCACGCGATCGCTGATCGAAACGGATCGTTCGCCAGAAGTGCGTGAAGCTTGCGCGGGGTACTGCCTCCAGACAGTGCAATTGCGAAATGCCCACGCTGCTTGATTGCGTCCACCGAAAGCGAAACGATCAGGTGCGCCGCCATGGTCGCAATGTCGTCCGCATTGTCCAATACAATCAATCTGGCACGTTGCCGATTCATCGACCCTCTTTGTAGAAATTGATCAATCCGTTGGTAGACGAATCGTGAGAGGTAATCGGTGCAGGTCCCTCGAGCTCTGGCAGAATCGCTTTCGCGAGAACCTTGCCTAGCTCAACTCCCATCTGATCAAAACTGTTGATGTTCCACACGATGCCTTGAACAAATATTTTGTGCTCGTAGAATGCGATCAAGGTGCCAAGCATGTGTGGCGTCAATTTAGTGTAGAGAAAACTGTTTGTTGGACGATCTCCTGCAAACGATTTTGCCTGTGCAAGCAGTTCCATTTGTTCAGCTTCTAGTCCTGCTTTAGCTAGTTCAGTTCTCACGGCTTCAACAGTCTTGCCTATCATCAACGCTTCAGTCTGGGCAAAAAAGTTGCTCAGGAGAATTTCGTGATGATCACCGGTCGGATTGTGAGACTCGACCGCGGCGAGGAAGTCACAAGGGACGAGTTTGGTGCCTTGATGGATCAGCTGATAAAAGGCATGCTGTCCATTTGTCCCCGGTTGTCCCCAAATGACCGGTCCTGTTGAATAGTCTACGGGGTCACCCTGCTTGGTCGTACTTTTGCCGTTCGATTCCATGTCTCCCTGCTGGAAGTACGACGAGAAGTGTTCGAGGTATTGATCGTATGGCAGAATCGCATGGCTATCTGCCCCCATAAAATTGTTGTACCAGATTCCCAGCATCGCCATTACGACAGGGATGTTGTTGTCAAACGGCTCGCTTCGGAAATGCTCATCTGCATCAAAGGCGCCAGTCAGCAACTCGTCAAAATTGTCCGGCCCGATGAACAGCATGATTGACAGGCCAATTGCGCTCCACAAGGAGTAACGGCCGCCAACCCAATCCCAGAACTCAAACATATTTTGAGGATCGATGCCAAACTCTTTGACCGATTCGACGTTCGTCGACATCGCAGCGAAATGTTTTGCAACCTGTGACTGATCTTTCGCTTCTTCGAGAAACCACTTCCGCGCCGTCTGCGCATTGGTCATCGTCTCGATTGTCGAGAACGTCTTTGATGCAATCAGGAAAAGTGTCGTTTCCGGAGAGACCTTTTTGAGCGTCTCGATTATATCGGTTGGATCTATGTTCGACACGAAGTGCATCGTTAGTCTTTCATGGCCGTACGGTTTGAGAGCGCTGCAAACCATTTTGGGCCCGAGGTCACTGCCACCTATTCCGATGTTCACGATGTCCGTGATTGCCTTGCCGGTGTAGCCTTTCCAGGTACCGCTGCGAACTTCGTTGGAAAAGGAACGCATGGAATCAAGCACGCGACGGATGTCTATCATCACATCAACCCCGTCGACGAGTACTGGCCGGTCTGATTGATTGCGGAGCGCCGTGTGTAGGACGGAGCGTTGCTCAGTTACGTTGATTGGTTTTCCGGAGAAGACATCATCGATCAAACGACTGAGATTTGATTGCTCAGCCAGTTCCATAAGGAGGTGAATCGTATCCAGCGAAATTCTGTTCTTTGAGTAGTCGAAGAGCAGGTCCCCAAATCGAATCGAAAACTTGTCAAATCGGTTGGGGTCAACGGCAAACATCTTTCGCATTGAACGACCTTCGATTGCCTCGAGGTGCTCAGCCAATGATTCCCACGCAGCTAGTAGAGTGACGGACATAGTCGTATTGGGACGTTTTTCAAAAAGTCGAGTGGTGGACGGCCGGTTCGTACGTCCGAGCCTGCCGCTTTCACGATCAACTCCAGCCATAGGAGCAGATGCCTGCCTTTTTGGCCAGCAGGCGACCAGTATAGTCTAAGCAAAAAAAGAGCCTGCCGCACGTAATGCGGCAGGCTCAGCGATGCACGCAATCTGAAATTACGGCCAGATTCCCATGTCGTTGTACGCTGCGGCAACTTTATCGATGGCGTTGACAAACGCCGCCGTTCGCAAGTCGATATTGTGTTCGCGAGCAATCCGTCTTGTTGCACTGTAGGCTTCGATCATCGTTTCTTCAAGCCCTGAGTTGACGAGATCAACTTCGGTTGCTCCGTGCACCATCGCGGCTCGATGATCTTCATCCATCGTCTTGCCGGTCATCTGTTCGATTGCACCAAGCAGGTTTTCCTGGACCATAGTTTCGAAACGACGATTCATCCGGCCAAATCGGACGTGTGACAAGTTTCGGAGCCACTCGAAGTAAGAGACTGTAACACCGCCCGCATTGAGATAGATATCCGGGATGATCATGACGTTTCGTTCGAGCAGGATTGCATCTGCACCGGCTGTAATCGGACCGTTTGCTCCCTCACCGATGACCTTCGCCTTGATTTCCTTGGCGTTGTCTTCTGTGATTTGGCCCTCGAGTGCTGCAGGCACAAGAATGTCACAATCCTGGACAAGAACGTCTTTCGAACTTGGCAGGTTTGTGGCATCACCAAAGTCCATCACGCTTCCGGTAGCGGCACGGTGGGCGACGATATCTTCGAGTTTGAACCCTTCTTTCTTGTAGATGGCACCTTCGTATTCGCCGACGCCAACAAGAACACATCCACCTTCTTCGAGAAACTTGGCCGCGTGATAACCAACGTTTCCGAGGCCCTGAATGATGAAACGTTTACCCTTAAGCCCCTGTGTGAGACCTAGTTCTTTCATGTCATCAGCATGCGAACACGCTTCGCGAATTCCGAAGTAAACGCCGCGTCCGGTTGCTTCTTTTCGACCGCGTATCCCGCCCTGACCAACGGCCTTACCAGTAACACAGGCAAGTGCGTTAAGCGGTTCGTGCGTTAATGAATTGTAGGTATCCAGAATCCAACTCATCTCGCGAGGGCCGGTACCATAATCCGGAGCTGGCACGTCTACGCCAGGTCCGATGAAATTCTTGCGCGTCAGTTCGTAGGTGTATCGCCTGGTGATTCGTTGTAGCTCGGCTGCAGAGTATTCTCGGGTGCTCACCTTTACGCCACCTTTGGCTCCACCAAACGGGACATCGACAATTGCACACTTGTACGTCATAAGCGTGGCTAGGGCGCGGACTTCGTCCTCGTTAACATTGCTTGCAAACCTGATTCCGCCTTTGGTTGGCAGCTTGTGATGACTGTGCTCAGCACGCCATGCCCGGATCGTTTCGATATCGCCGTTGTCGCGCTGGAGCGGAAACTCCATTGCATACACGCCATTACACATCTTAATCTGAGTCAGCAACCCACGCGGATGTTTCGTGTATTTGGCTGCCTTCTCGAACATCTGGCTGACTTGCTCTAGAAAACTGAGTTCGTTTGACATTTTCGATTTCTGGTGCGTGAAAAGCAACGGGAAAACCGGCCAAGCACGCTGCTGGTTGGATTGTTAGAAATAGGTTGGTCTGTCGATGATTGCGGATGACCATGCAATACGCTGGACGATCCCGATATTATACGTCCGACAAATCTTTAGCGGACAGTTGGTCATCGCAAAGCACTAGCAGGCCAATAGCGTGCCGCAACGGTTAAGACTCCGTCGCAAGACAGGGGCCTCTCGAGATGGCAAGGCTAAACGATTCGTAAAAATCAGGCCGAATTGGAACCGCTTCCAGCGATTGCTCAACAATCGCGCGATTCTTTCTAAATTCCGAGCTTTACGGAGTGTCGTCTCACTCAAGCAATGCTACATCAAAGATACGGCTATTCTGAGCTTAGACGACCGTAAACTTTGATTCGGAAAGGTACCCGACGCCATGCTGAAAGCCAACTGGGCACTGGGTACAGCATCAAAATCGCTAGAAACTGGCATGCTGAGATAGCAGTTCTTGGCAGTTCGTGTTTGGCAGACAAGAAAACCAAAGCTATTGTAAATGAAAGCGTTACTGACAGAAATTTCTCGATGCGTGGTTTGTTCGGATTCACTATCGCTTGGCCCCCGTCCGGTGTTGAGTGCTGATCCTCAAAGCGCGATCCTCATTATTGGTCAAGCGCCGGGAAGGGCTGTCCATGAATCAGGTATTCCGTGGGACGACCCGTCTGGGCGCAGGCTCCGGACCTGGATGTCCATTTCGGAAGCGAATTTCTACGACGCAACTAAGGTGGCTATTGTACCGATGGGATTTTGTTACCCCGGAACCGGAAAGTCTGGCGATAAGCCACCGCGGCCAGAGTGTGCTCCGTTGTGGCACAAACGGTTGCTGTGTGAATTGACGAGCGTCAAGCTGACGCTGCTTCTAAGTAACTACGCACTAGACGCGTACCTTCCCGATCGGAAAAGGACCTTGACGGAGACCGTAAAGAACTGGAAAGAATACGCTCCCGACCTATTGCCGCTGCCCCATCCGAGCCCGAGAAATAACCGATGGCTCAAGAAGAATCCATGGTTTGAGGAAGAGGTGGTTCCGTATTTGGCTGATCGGGTCCGGGATGCTCTATCGTGAAGGGCCGGAACGTTGCTGAGATTGCCGATCATCTTTCGGAATTAAACGCAAGCAGGCGAAGCGCATTAAAAACCACGACGAGTGTTGAGCCTTCATGTAGCGCAACGGCTGGTCCGATTCCCAATCCAACAATTGTCGCCGGCACAAGGAAGACAACCATGCCGAGACTCATGAACAGATTCTGTTTAATGATCCGGTTTGCTTGTCGGCTCAAGGTCACTGCGAACGGCAACTGGTTTAGATTGTCTGACATTAGCGCGACGTCTGCGGTTTCCAGCGCAACGTCTGACCCAGCGGCACCCATTGCGATTCCGACCGTTGCATTTGCCATAGCTGGGGCATCGTTAACGCCGTCACCAATCATTGCAACATCACCTTTGTCGCGAAGTGATTTGATAGCGTCGACCTTGTCATGCGGCATCAATCCGCCCAGTGCCTCGTCCAAACCAACTGCTTTGGCGATCGCATCCGCAACTCGTTGATTGTCGCCTGACAACATGGTCATCCGTCGGATACCAATTGTCCTCAACCTGCTGACCACGCCTGCGGCTTCTTCGCGGGGCGTATCCATCAGCCCGATAACACCGAGATACTGCTCATCACGGCGGACAATCATGGTCGTCCGTCCAGCGCTTTCGAGTGCTTCCACAATGGCACTGATTTCGGCGGGCAAACTGTCATTGGGCGTAATACGTCCAGCCTGATACGATGTTGAGTTTGTCAAAGCACCGTAGGCATCTGGTCCATTTCCACTGTCGGTATTGACGCCGTCTGTAGTAAACAATTTCTTGTTTCCGATGAGAATTAACCGTCCGTCAACTACTGCCCGGATACCCCGGCCCGTAAGACTCTCCGCGTTGGTAGCAAGAATCAAACGCGCAGGGTCCAGTAGGCCCGCTTCGATTTGCTGTTGACCAAAAGACACAATGGCGATGGCAAGCGGATGATCGCTAAGTTTTTCGACCGCGAGGGCAGTAACCAATAAATCTTCGGCAGCAATTGGCCCGACGGGCTTTACGTCGGTCACTTGCGGTTTGCCCTTCGTAAGGGTCCCCGTTTTGTCGAAGGCGATCGCCGACAGGGAACCAAGTCGTTCCAGTGGGCTGCCACCTTTGATAAGCACACCGCCGCGGCCCGCTCGGGCGATGCCACTTAGAACCGCACTCGGAGTTGCAATGGCCAGCGCACATGGGCTCGCTGCAACGAGGACGGCCATGGCCCGGTAAAAACTTGCAGAGAACGGCTCGTCGACCACGATCCACCCAAACATCAATAACAAGACCAGGACAAGAACGGATGGCACAAAAATCCGCTCAAACTTATTGGTGAACCGTTGCGTTGGCGACTGCCTCGTTTCGGCTTCCGCCACGAATCGCGATACTTGTGCCAACGTCGAGTCCGAGTTGGGGCGGGCGACAGTGATTTCGAGTGCACCGCTGCCGTTGATGGTGCCTGCAAAAACTCGATGCTGGTTCTCGACCGCTGCCCACTGTGGTGGAGTAATAGTAGGATCTGCGAGGGGGTACTTGTCGACAGGCGTACTTTCTCCGGTGATCGGTGCCTGGTTTACAGCACTCGAACCTGAGGTCACAAACCCGTCAGCTGGAAACTGACTATTAGGTCGAACGATAACGGTATCGCCGACCACCAACTCATCTACGGGAGTCTCTGATTCGATTCCATTCCGAACGACGGTCGCAACATCCGGGGTCAAATTCGCCAGTGCCTCGATTGCCTTTCGCGCTCTCCCCATCGCATAGTGTTCCAGGGCGTGACCGATGCTGAACAGAAACAGTAGCAAAGCACCTTCCGTCCATGCCCCTAATGCGGCCGCGCCAACCGCTGCAGCGAGCATCAGAAAGTCGATCTCAAATCTGCCGGCGCGGATGCTGTCGAACGCTTCTCGTAGCGTGTAGAAACCGCCAAAAAAGTAAGCTGCTAGATACCCGATCATCGGCAGCATACCAGGACTTGAGGCAAATGTGTCGACGAGCCAACCTGCGAGAAGGAAACTGCCGGACAGGATGCCGAAAATTAGTTCGGTTTTTTCGCCGAACAATCCGCCATGGCTATGTGAATGTTCCTGGTCGTGTTTCTGGCCATGTTTGTGGCCATGTTTTTGGCTGTGCCCTTGGGTGTGTTCATGCTCTTGGTTTCGGGCGTGATCATGCTCCTGGTCTTGGCCGTGGTTGCCGCGACCCCCGGTCCCGGTGTGGCCGTCGTCATGTTTTGGGTGGCGCGTGCGGTCTTGCTGCTCGTACTCGCGCCCGTGTTCTTGCTCTATTCCCGGGCCGTGCATTTGAGTGCCGGCGACGAGATGATCATGATCCACCTCGAACCGCTCGGGCTGAATCGAGTCCGGCTTGGCCAAGGGTTTATCCGGCTCCGCTTCGCGCGAGACGTTTCGTTCAACGATGGGCTTTCTGTCACTGGGCTTGCCCTGATGAGGCTTCGAGGGTTCCTCCGATTTGTCACGAACCGCTTCGCTCTTCGTTACTGCGCGATTGGCTCGGGTCGATTCCAGATGGTCAAATGCCCTGCTCGAAGGAGGTTTCTCCCGAACAAAGACACGGATTTTCTGGAGCACGCTCAGCAGATCTTCTTCGTTGATTATACCACGCTCAAATTCGATCCGCACGGCGCCCGCGGCCGTAGCCTCGGCGTCGATTACGCCGGGTGTTTTGAGCAACTGTGCTGAAACCGTAAGTGCCCGCCGCGGGTGTCGGATCCCATCAACTCTCCAAACAACGTGGCCGTAATAATCCGTTAGCTGTCCACCAAGCCGTGAAGCCACTTGGCGGATCTTCGACATGGATAAGTGATCGGGATCATAATGGATACAAAGCCGAGCGGGTGAATCTGAGGTTCGCTCAACGACGTGTACATCGCCAACGCCGGTCGTTTCTTTCAGACTTTCAACAAGCCGGTTCACACAGTTGTCCCGTTCGTCCGGCACGTCTGGCAGGAGAAGCGGAACGTCGATTTTGATTTTTTCGTGTGATCGATGTTTTGGCATTCTGACGTGAGCGTCTGCCTTGAAAGTGACGAGGTCCTACTGGCTTGGCGATATCACTTTCTTGTGGTTAGTCGGATTCCCTAAGTAGAGGCCGACCGTCTTGCCGCGCGCCTCGGATCCGATGTACGTGCGCCGCTAACGGGCAGCCTAAGATAACCTCGAAATCTTTTCGTGCGACGTTGTCAACCCCTTGATCAGTGCAGAACTGAATCCTCGATGCTCCATTTCATTCAGGCCCGCAATCGTGACGCCGCGCGGTGTTGTGACCTTGTCGATTTCCTGTTCAGGATGGAGTCCTCCTTCGAGAACAAGACGCGCCGCGCCTTTCATAGTTTGAGCCGCAATAAGC
>CBDTVC010000098.1:0-8180 GCA_965363925.1 uncultured bacterium
CGTGCACACTGTTCAGTATTTTGTTCGGCAGCCTGTTTCGGTATTTGGTCGTCGACCACTACAAGACTGATCGATAGAAGCTTTTAAGCAATAGTTTTAAGCAACAATTTTAAGCAATAGTTTTAAGCAATAATTTTGACCAATAGTTTGAGTACCCGCTCGCCTCGCCCAATTATTCGCTCCACTACCGTACTGGGTGTCCGCTACAAAGGTAAAGTTGCCTTGGGCTCGGACGGGCAGGCCACGATGGGCAATATCGTCATGAAGCACAAAGCCCGAAAGGTGCGCTCCTTGCATGAGGGACAACTTATTGCAGGTTTTGCTGGGGCCACGGCCGATGCCTTTACGCTCTTTGAGCGTTTTGAGGATAAATTGAAGCAGTACAGTGGCAACGTAACGCGGGCGGCCGTCGAACTGGCCAAAGATTGGCGAACAGATAGATATTTGCGAAAACTGGAGGCACTTCTTGCGGTTGCGTCTGCAGATAAATTGCTTCTAATTAGTGGAACCGGAGACGTAATAGAGCCCGACGATGACATTGTTGCGATCGGATCCGGTGGTCCATACGCCTTGGCTGCGGCCAGGGCAATGATGCTATATGGCGTTCCAGACCTTACGGCGAGAGATATTGTCGAAAAAGGCCTGAATATTGCCGGTGATATCTGCATCTACACGAATCAGAACCTTACAATACTGGAACTATAACGCTCGGATTAATACTGATATGCCCACACGTTCAACTCCGTACAATACTGTTGATTCTGCTGCACTATTTGTTGATTACGACGACTTGTACCAGGCGCTATCGCGTCAGGTTGGTGATGCCCACGAAGCAATCGAGCGACTCGTTCGTTCTGTTTCAACGTCAATTTGTACCCGTTCCGGTGTAGAAGTTGTCTCAGCGCGTGCGTATGCGGATTTCTCGGTTTTCGATTCTGGTTCGACGATTCAGCACGATCTTACGCAGATGGGTTGCGATCCGATATTTACGGATTCCACCGTCCAGCTCAATGCCCCGGAGTTGCAACTGTGTGTTGACGCGGTTCGCGTCGGAGCCAATCGTCCCGAAATTGGCTTATTTGTGGTGGTCACGGGTAATAGGCCGTATCTCCCACTCCTGAAACACCTCCGGGCATCAGGGAAGCAAATTGTATTGGTTGGCCTGCGCTTGCCGCCTGCCCGCGACCTCGCTGGTCTCGGTAACAGTCATTTTGTCGATGCTGCTCGATTGCTGTCAACATCCCGAAAGGCCAATCCCGACGCAGAGCCGCTACCCGCATTTGGACCATCCGCAACGGGCGCGCTGCGGGCAGATGTCGAACACGTTGAAGTCGAAGATTATGCAGGACTCGAGACGCTCCGAATTCTCGAAGAACACTTTGGTCATTACGATGAGGTCTACCTGACCCCTCTGCTCAGAAAGCTGACAGAAGATCTGGACGATTCTGATGATGATCCGAAGACCGTAATTGCAGAGTTGGAGAAACAGGGTGCCGTTTGGCTTGAAAAGCGAACGGGTTACCCCTACGATTATACCGTTCTGCTTGTGGATAGCGTTCATCCAAACGTCGTCCGTATTCGCGAAGAGTCCGCCGATGACTCTGATTACGAAGACAACTATAGCGAAGACGATGATCGCCGATCAGAAATTGGCGAATCAATTGCAGACTAGACGAGACGTTCTGTAGACCAGAGCAGATACGTTGCTAAAGACATCATAAAAGAGACCTTCGAGACAACAGCCAGCAAGTGCCGTTTCGGAGGTCTCTTTTTTTTGATCGGCTGAGACCTTGAACGCCTCAAGCGAGTACAAGCTGACAAATCAAACCTTCGATTTCGCTTAATGCAGAAAGAGCTTACCCCTCGACAAATCGTCGAAGCCCTTGACAAATATGTCATAGGCCAGAACGACGCCAAGAAAAGCGTTGCGATTGCGCTTCGCAATCGATGGCGACGGCTAAATGCCGCGCCTGATATGCGGGACGAGATAATGCCTAATAACATTATCATGATCGGACCAACGGGCGTGGGCAAAACGGAAATTGCCCGACGGCTAGCCAAACTCGCCAACGCGCCTTTTCTCAAGGTAGAGGCCACGAAGTTTACCGAAGTCGGCTATGTGGGCCGTGACGTCGAAAGCATCGTCCGCGACATCACCGAATTTGGTATCAACATGGTCCGTGAGGAGCATGAAAAAAGCGTCTCCGAACGAGCCAGCGTGGCGGCGGAGGAGCGGATTCTGGACATACTCATCCCCCCCGCGAAGAGCCGTGAGCCGGTTGAGCCAACAACCGCAGGGTTTGCTATTGCCTCCGAACAAGCTGGAAGCGTTCCCTCGGGCGAGGAGGCTGATTTGCGTGAGCGCACGCGCCAGAAGTTCCGAGAAAAGCTTTCTCGAGGGGACCTAGACGGTCGCGAGATTGAGATCGAAGTTGACAATGATCCATCCTCGACACTCCAGGTTTTTGGACCGATGGGCATGGAAGAGATGGGAGTCAACCTGCAAGACATGTTTGGTGGCCTGACCGGAAAGCGTTCGAAGAAGAAGCGCGTTGCCGTTCCCGAAGCCCGAGAGATCTTGGCCAAGCAAGAGGCGCAGCGACTGATCGACATGGATCGCGTGGTCCGTGAGGCCCTCGAACGTGTGCAACAATCAGGAATAGTATTCATTGATGAAATCGACAAGGTGGCCGCGCGAGCCGGAGGCAGCAGCCCGGACGTGTCGAGAGAAGGCGTCCAGCGTGACCTTCTCCCAATCGTCGAGGGATCCGGCGTGATGACCAAACACGGTCTCGTCAAAACCGATCACATCTTGTTTATTGCAAGTGGTGCATTCAACGTAGCCAAACCAAGTGACCTGATTCCCGAACTTCAGGGTCGATTCCCAATTCGGGTCGAATTGACCAGCCTTGGCAAGGACGAATTTGTTGCGATCCTGAAGCAACCCAAGAATGCCCTACTGAAGCAATATCAGGCGCTGCTAGCGTCAGAAGGCGTTGCAATCTCGTTCACGGACGACGCCGTTGACCGCATCGCAAGCATCGCTGCACAGGTCAACGACGAAGTGGAAAACATTGGAGCTCGTCGCTTACACACGATTCTCACAACACTATTGGACGAAATACTGTTCAACGTCCCCGACGTGATCGAAAGTGACGACGTTACTATTACAGCCGAACTTGTGAACGAAAAGCTTAACGCAATTGTCCACAATCGCGACTTGAGTCAGTACATTTTGTAGCTTATTCCTGAATTCCGATCCCAATAGTCGTCAGGACGACCGCTCTGAAAGCTACTTCCAAAGCCACAGTTGTTACGAGGTCTGGACCCAGTACGGATCAAGAGCTGTCGCGGCAGTGGAATGACGTGTTAAGATCGAATGCCGACCAAGCAACGCCATTTCATCAGCTGGGCTATTTAAATTCGATCGCTGATGCTGTCGGTTGCAGCGTATTTATTTTCGTTTGCAGCCTGTCCGACAAACCAGTTGCAGGCGCTGCCCTTCTTGTTCGACGTCGGGCTGGCGTGCTGAAAGAAGTGGTACTGCCACCCTTCACTCCATACTCGGCGATCGTGCTTCCAGCGCCACCGAAGGTGACTACCGACTTCGAAGTGAAGAGTCGTGAAGCAGACAATTCGAGTTGTAGCGTGGTAATCGCGTCGTTGTTTGAAGCAATTAGGACGTCTGCAAATCTTGTCCGGATTCACTTGTCGCCTAAGCTGAAAGTAAATCCATCGTCCCTGGACAGGTCGTGGATTTTTGAGTCCTTTCAAACCTATGTCTCTGCTCTTGATCGCGACTCGCCACTAAAGGAGAACTGGTCGCAAAATCCTAAGCGAATCCTGAAGAAACACCAAGCTGACTTTCGGATACGCAACGACGCAGGTGCAGCGACTATCGCGCAGCTCCTAAACCAGAATAGCTATGCTCGCCACGATCGTACTCCCCTCCTGGCAGCCGACGCGGTCGTAAAATTGATTACTGCCCAGGTTGCCAGCAAGCGTGCCTCAATCTTCGTCGCGAATCATATCGAAACGAACTCTGATGATGCCGCAATCGTACTCCTTCGAGGACCGCTGAGCGGATACTATTGGATTGTGGGAAGTAAACCGGGTCCGGCCATGACCGTTCTTATTAACCACGTGCTGCAGTATTGTGCCGACGAAGGGATTTGCCTTTTTGATTTTGTCGGCGCGAACACACCCAGTATTGCGGATTTCAAGCGACGCTTCGGACCAGAGCTGGTTTCGTACCAAGGCATAACGTCAACACGGCCGAAGGTTGTCGAGTCCTTACGCAAAACTGCGCGGCGACTGCGCTCGTGAATGAAGTCGCGAAATATCGATCGGGACCCTTGGTTTCAGTCGTGATAATGGTTGTAGCATTTGTCGCTACGATGGTTGCTCATGTTGTGCGGTTCGGGTACGACTACGGAAACTCCGATCAAGACGAATTGCTGCCGGCAGTGTTTCGTGTCCTTTCCAACAACGAGCTGTTTGCCAACGATTGGTTGGTATCGTTTCAAACATCCACGTTCAACGTAAGGACGCCGGCCATCCATCTTGTCGCGACGCTTTCTGATTGGCTCGGGACTTTCGATGCGGTCCTGCTTCTCTATGTTCTGTCGGCGGGTGCAACGTTCTTCGCGATTTACCGGATTGCCGATCTCTCAGGCCTGTCAGACCGCTCAGTCTGGACTCCATGGATTGCCGGCTTCATTGTGTTCGTCCTGTCGAAAGGTTTTGCACTCGGCGGCAACGATGTTATGAACACGATGTACGTTCCCAGCATGACGGGGTGGGCCGCCGCCACATGGGCCGTCTACTTCTGGCTACAAGATCGTCCAACCATCGCCGCACTGCTCTCTGCGCTTACGGTGCCTCTGCAGGCATTGATCGGCTTGCAAACCGCTTTGCTCCTTGGGCTCTCCGGATTGGTACTATTCGTTTGGACGCGGGACCGTCGACATTTGATAATGACTCTTCAGTTTTCTCTAATCTTTGCCGTTTTCGCAGCGTTGCCAGTCATCGCATTTGTGTCGGGTCAAGGTCCGAGTAGTGATGCAGCCGCACCCGGCAGTCCCTTTTTGGAGATTCTAGCACGCATCCGCGCCCCGCATCACTTCATTCCGTCCCACTTCTCACCGCGTTCGTTTTTCAAGTTTGGGCTTCTCGCACTTGCTGGTGTGACGTCTCTGATTCTGTTGCCGAAAGGACGCCGCAAGCAACAGTTAGTCTCAATTCTCTTGTCGATTCTGGCAATCTGTCTGTTTAGCTACTTGTTTACGGAATGGGCACCAGTCGAGGTGATCGTCAAGTTGCAGCTGTTCAGGCTGACGGTCTACGCAAAGATTATCTTCATTGTCGTCGCGGTTAGTTATACCGTCTCGATTGTCGAGTCGCGATTTTTAAATAACATACCGGCACTAAACAAATTCCGGAAGCTATCGGGAGCTGTCCTATTTGCCGTCCTGATAGTTTCGTTACTTTTTCTACCGTCGCAGGAAGAACTTGAATACCGAAAGAGAGCCGCTTCAGATTGGGGTTCGGTCGAAATGTGGGCGCTACAAGAAACTGAGCCTGGAGCGGTCTTTCTTGTTGAACCGTCAAACTCCCATTTCCGCTCCAACGCTCAGCGTGCGATCTTCGTGAACTACAAGGCCGTTCCGTTTGGTGCGGATGACCTAAACGAATGGCTACGCCGCCTCCAGATACAGACTGGCCTGGATACAATTCCTGAACGTGTCCAAATGACAGCGCTGGACAGTGCGTACAACAGCTTGTCCCGGCAAGATCTACGACGCATTGCGAGTATCAATGATATTGATTTTGTGATTCGCGCTAATCCGATACGTGGCGCCAATCCGATTTATACCAAAGGTGTTATTCGGGTGTACGATTCAGACTCACTGGCCGGGGGCCCGTCTGAGTGAGTTGGGTACGAACAATAGCGCAGAGCTTACGTGGTGGCTCGCTACGCCGCGGAACGGCAATCCTTGGCGGCGGCGCGGCTATTTCGCTCGTGTTGACGTACTTGACCCAGATCATTCTCACGCGACTGTTCTCAGCGGGAGACTTCGGTGTTGCGGATAGCTTCGTTTCACTGGTGGCAATTTTGTCGCCGATCGTCTCGCTTCGATACGAAGACGCGATACTCCTTCCGGAATCAGAACGCGAGTCGAGGACCGTTCTACAACTTGCCGGTTTGTTGCTTGCTGTCGGCTCCACAGTAGTTATGCTCATTTCTGTCCTGCTCGGATCCGCAATTGGGTCAGCACTGGGCAGCGAGGCGCTTGGGCGCTATCTGCCGCTTCTTGCAGCTGGCCTGATCTTGCATCGAAGTAACGAACTACTGGAGTTGTGGACTTCCCGGCGAAAAGCCTACGGCGTCATCAGCAAGGCTCAGGTTGCACGGACGACAGCAACAGCGGGAATCCGATTGGGAGCAGGCTTCAGCGGTGCAATGGTAAACGCAGGCGGACTCATCATCGGCTTCATCGCCGGTTTTGCCGTATCCACAGTTTTGCTGTTGCGTAACGCTCATCAAGGAGCACAGTCGGTTGTCTCAGGGTTCAGCCTCAAGCGCGCCAAGATCGTCGCCCTACGCTACAAGCGTTTCCCTTTCTTTTCGATGCCGGCAAACCTGCTGGGTTCACTCAACGCCAGACTTCCCTTCCTGCTTTTGTTGTTTTTCTTCAGCGAAGAAGCTGTCGGGTATTTCGGTAGGGCTTTTGTGGCGATCGCAATTCCGTTAAGCATGGTCGGCACAGCAGTATCCAGGGTATTTTTCGTGGAGGCCAGCGAACAGAGGCGGTCTGGAGATTTATCCGGACTTACGACGGTCGTTTACGACAAACTGGTTTCGGTGGCGCTGATTCCGATCGTGGCGATTCTTATTGCCGGTCCAGAACTGTTTTCGTTGGTCTTTGGAAAAGCCTGGATAGAAGCTGGTGTCTATGCACAGATTCTCGCTCCATGGTTCGCCCTTATCGGAATAACATCACCGTTGACACGAGTATTTGATGTGCTTCAGCGGCAGCGCCTTGATTTGCTGATCAGCTGCGTCTCCTTTGCGGCGGTATCGTCGTCGCTCATAGCAGGCGGAATGGCAGGCAGCCTTGACCAAACCTTATGGTACGTGACGATTGCCGGTTGCTCGACGCGCCTACTGCAACTGGGAATTATTCTCCATCTCGGGCAGGTGTCGATCAGCAAGACAATTTGGCCGTGGATCAAATACGCAGCGTCGCTGGCACCTCTCGGCGTCCTGCTGACAATAGTTCGTAATGCCGGCCCGGGCGCATTAATCCTCGGACTAGGCGGCGGACTACTCATCCACGGAGCCATTGTCGTCCTGCTACAAATCAGAACCGATGCTCGTAGGGTGTCCTAGCGAGATTCCTATTCCTGCCCGACAGAGGCGCTACAGGATTGAGCGGAACGAATCTGATGAGGCTTGGGCGTCTGTCGCAGTCGATTCGCTACCGTCGCCGTCCGAAGAGATTCCATCAAACGCGCCGACAAGATCTGAAGCAATCATGCTGGCACTTCGACCTTCAATGTGACGGCGCTCCAGAACGAAGACAGGTTCGCCACCTTTCATAACCGCTATGAACGGCGAAGACGGGGCAATACCAGGAAGAAATTCACGTGCCTTTGCCGTTGCCTCGAGGTCTTGACCTGCAAAAACAGTTGCCCAATGCGTAGGCCTTGGCTCAGACCGCATTGCTAGCGCTACAGCTGGTCGCGCATTCGCGGCAGCACATCCGCAGACAGAATTAACAACGAGGACGAATTCCTCATCCCCCCAGTCGGCAAACGTTTCCGTGACGGCAGAAGCATCCTTCAGCTCCTTGACGCCGAGCCGGGAAAGCTCAGCCCTCATTGGGGTTACTAGTGTTTCGGGATAAGGCATATGATCGAAGCGATTGTATTGTCGCTTAACTCTGTTTGTGAGGCCGATGAGGGCAGATGGTTTTCTTAGAACTTAGGCAGGTGCGGAAGATCAGTTGCGAGATCCGCATTGTCGATCTCCCATGGCACATCTTTTTCCGCTTCCGGGATCAGGCGATCCATGGCGGAAGTAGCGGCAGACTTAACACGGGACCCAAGCTGTTGCCCCGACGCCTTCACTTGATCTTCCAGGATTGACAAATTCTTCTCAACGTCCTTGAGCTGTT